>CALUQA010000113.1 GCA_944322775.1 uncultured Elusimicrobiales bacterium | reverse complement strand
GGTCAAACACAAAAGAAGCAAATAAGTGTTTTTGAAACACCCCCGCTCAAAAGGCGGGGGTTTTGTTTATCCGTTTTTACCGTTGCCAAGTAAACCAGTTTTTGTATAATAAAGTATCTTCGGATTACGGAGCAAATATGAAAAAACTGTTCTACGTTTTTGCACTTTCTTTTGCGGCAGCCCCGCTGCTGGCGGCCGCGTCCACCTGCGAAACGCGCGTGGACAAACACCAAGACGCTTCCACTTCAGAAAGAGTGGAATACTGCCTGACGGAAGACCCCGCCCCGGAAGAAACGCCGGCCACGGAAGTGGTGCTTTCGGACGTTTATTCCGTGCAATACCCCAAGCCTAAAACAAAAAAAGCTCCGGCCCAAACGCAGGAAACAAAAGTTTACACCAAGGCGCCCACCTCTATGGAATATTTGGACAGAGACGACTACCCCGCTTTCCGCAATGATATTCTGCCTGTTATGAATGACGAACAAGCGCATTCCGCCGCTTTAGAGGCCCTGTCCGGCACTGCTCCGACAAAAAATAAAGGCAAAAAAAGCCTTACAAAACCGGCCCGCACCATGAAAGCCCAGCCGGAAGAAGAACCCGCCCCGGTAACGGATACGGCTTCTTACGCAGATTACTACACCACGCCGACGGCCAATCAAACGACGTATCCGGCCTACAACACGGCTCAAACACCGGCGCAAACGGTTCCTACACAGACGCCTGCGGCCGAAATACAGCAAGCGCAAAATTTGCAAAATGATCCGTTGTACCAAAACAATACCGCCAATGGCACGACCCCTGCCGGTTTTACCGACGGCGGCGTAATGGGCCAAAGCGGCTTTGGCTATAACGCCACGGACCCGGCCTATCAGCCCTGACATTGACAAATTTCCGTAGGAGAATTAGAATAACAATATGACCATATTACACACGCTTTTTGTTAAACCGTTTACAGCCAAAGGGTTTTGGTGGGGGCTGACGGATATTGTCGTAAAAATAATTACGGCTATTGTCTGGGTGTACTTAATGTGCATTCAGGTGTCGCTGGTGTGGCAGTCCATTAAGCTGGACTACAACCCGGTTAATCAGTTGTGGTGGTTTTCTTATGCGTTTTTGATGTTCTTTGGCGGTTCGCTGCTGGCTTATATTTTGTTTTTTGTGCGCGACTATAACGAAGAATACGAAACCGAAGACACTGCAGAAGAATAAATCCTGTTTTTCTTACAAAAACCCGCTTTTAAAGCGGGTTTTTTATGTCCTGTCAGAAGGTGCCGCCAGCAATGCAAACGGCCGATACGGCCTTTCCGTTTCAAAAGTTCCTGCCCTACAAATAGCGCCAAGGCCGGTTAACGGGTTTTGCGCCACGCCCCACGGGCCAGGTTCGCCTTTTTCAAAAGCAAATTGCGTCTGCTTGCACTCCAAGAAACAGCAAGGCCGTCCTTCCAAGACCAATAAAAAAGCCCCCTTGCGGGGGCTTTGTGCGTAAAACAAATTAATATACTTTTTTCAGCGTCAGCACGCCGTCTTCAAAGAACCATTCCTCAATCAGTTCGCCTGTTTCGCTGAATTTTTTGGTAACCCCGTTGGGGCGCCCGTCTTTATGCGGGGAAATAAGCGCAATGGTACCATTGGGGTGATAGATAATTTTATCGCCGATGATTTTATCGTTTTTATACGTGCATTCGGAACGCAAATCTCCGTCTTGCGTATACACGCGGCAAAGACCGTTTAAATAGCCTTTTTTATATTCGGAAACTTCCAAAATTTTGCCCGAAGGATAATATTTGGTCTGGCGGCCTTCCTGGCAGTCGTCCACATAATGCATTTCTTTATGAATGCGGCCCGTGGGGTGATAAACGCGCACAATGCCTTGCAGCTGGCCGTTTTCGTAGGATTTTTCAATGCTGATTTTGCCGTTTTCAAAATAGATGCGGCATTTGCCGTTGCGCACGCCGTTTTTAAATTCGCATTCAAAATACACTTTGCCGTTGTCAAAAAATTCTTTTACCGTACCGTCGGGCAAAGAACCTTCTTTTTTCACGATGTCCAAATTTTTGTCCAACGTTTCGCGGTACACTTCTTTTCCGTCCACAAAATAAGTTCTCACAAACCCGACATGAAGCGGGTCGTTCAAACTGGCTGTCTTACGCACAATATCTGCCATAACTCACTCCTCCGGCATGGCCAGAGCGGCGGTATAACCGCAACCCCAGGCAAAATGTAAATTAAATCCACCGCTGCGCCCGTCCACATTAAGCAGTTCTCCCAATATATACAAACCGGGGCAGCACAATGACTCAAGAGTATTATAGTTTATTTCGGCGCAATTTACACCCCCCGCCGCCGCCATGGCTTCCGTCCACGGGCGCAGGGCCGTAACCGTAAAGGGCCAGGCACCCAGGTTTTTGGCAACGGTTTTAAGCGTGTTGTCCGTCCATTGGCTGACGGGAACATTCTTGCGCACACCGGCAAAATCTATCAGCAAATTGGCTATATTTTCATGCAAGAGGCCGGCAAAAAATTCTTTGGCATTGCGCTTGGCAAATGTCTTTACGCGCTGGCGGATAAAAAGTTCTTTATCTTCTATATCCGGGAAAAAATCCATAGCCAACGGCACGGGCCCTTTGGATAACTGCGGCCCCATAAACCCGCTGAGGTTTAACACGGCCGGACCGGAAAGGCCATAAGCCGTAAACAACACTTCCCCCTCGTTGGACACGGCTTGCGGCGTGCCCGGCCAAAGGGTTATTTTCACCTGGGCACGCACCCCTTGCAGGCGGGCAACGGCTTTTTCTTTGACGTTGACGGCACAAAGAGTTTGATACAGCGGCGTTATATGGTGCTTAAGCTGGCGCGCCAGTTGATAGCCGCTCTCGCTGCCGCCCGCTTGCGGATAAGCCTTAGAGCCGCAGGCAAGCACACAATATTTGGCATGCAGCACTTCCCCATTTGCCAAGGTAATTTTAAAATCTTTTTTCTTTTCCAGTTTTACGGCCTGGCTGTCCACCCGCAACAAAGCGCCCGCTTCCTGGCAGGCCAAACGTAGGGCTTCCGCCACGGCGGTGGATTTGCCCGTACGCGGGAAAATGCGTCCGTTCTCTTCCTGCACGGTCAGTACGCCCAGTTTATGGAAGAAATCCAGGCAAGTTTTGAAAGGGAATTTTTGCAATACGGCTTGGGCCAGTTCGGGGGTGCCACGATAGTCGGTGGCGGAAACAAAAGCATTGGTCAAATTGCAGCGGCCGTTGCCGCTGACCAAAATTTTGCGGCCGCACTGTTTTTCCTTCTCCAGCAGCATCACTTTTTTGCCGCGGCGCGCACACTGCAGCGCGCACATCAGGCCGCTGGCGCCGGCACCAATAATAATTACGTCATAAAAAGGAGTATCGGTCATTATGGCTACTATAGCAAATTTGACGACGGAGGGAAACGGCCACGTTGCCCCCCTTAAAGCAGAAAAGAAAGCATAAAAAAAGCGCCCTTAAAAGGCGCTTTAAAAGTGTCACCGGGTGGGTTCGAACCACCGACCTAGCGCTTATGAAACGCTCGCTCTAACCAGCTGAGCTACGGTGACGTAAATTGAACATAAATATTATATCAAAAGTTTTCCGTTTCGTGCAACGCTGTTTTAGTCTATCATGGAATAATCGTTCAATTTATCGGGGATCTGGCCGCTTTTGGCCATGGCAAAATCTTTTTCCGCTTCTTCGGTTTTGCCCATTTTCAAATAAGCCGCGCCGCGCGCATTATACACATCGGCCGCCGGGCGCATATTAATAACAGTGGAATAATTTTGCACGGCCATTTCGTAGTTGGTGATCATATAATAAATGCCGCCGCGGGAAAAATAGATTTCCGGTTTATTTGGCGCCAAAAGTTGGGCCAGGTTCAACACGTTTAAGGCTTGTTTATAATCCCCCTGCGCCGCCAGCACAGAACCCAAAGCGCAATAGGCGTCGGCGTCATAAGGATTATTCTTTAACACGGTTAAAAAATCTTCTTGAGCGGCGGCGTAATCACCCATAAAAAAATAGGCCGCCCCGCGCGCGGAATATACTTTGCCGTTTTCGGGGTTTAATTTTAAGGCTTTATTATACGCTTTTAAAGCCTGCTCGGTTTTGCCATCGGTAAAATACCCGTCCCCGCGCGCCAGCCATTCAGAAGAAGTAGGCAACGTTTGGCAGGCACAGAGCAGAAAAGGAAGCACAAAAAATAAAATTTTTTTCATTGTTTTACCCTCCATAAGTCCCAAAAAATTATAGCACAAAAGGCCCAAATCCTTCTAGGCACAAAAAAAAGACAAATTAGGACATAAGACCCTGTCGGTTTTTAAGAGGCAAATGTTACAGTATATATGTCAGCAGGAAACAATTTATCCCCCCAAACCGCTGCAGTCCCAAACCCTGCTGCAGCGGTTTCCCTTTTCCCCGGGCCCCAAAAAGCCCGGGGATTATTTTTCCTCTCTTGTGATATGATAAAATGAAAAGAACAAGGAGATTACCGTGCCCAACAGAATAAGCCTTTTTATTATTGCCAAAAACGAAGAAGCCAAAATTGCCAAATGCATTGCCAGCGCCAAAGAACTGGTCAGCGAAATAATTGTGGTAGACGCTTTTTCCACCGATAAAACCGTGGAAATTGCCAAAGAAATGGGCGCACATGTTTATCAGCGGGCTTTTGACGGGTTTACAAACCAAAAAAACTTTGCTTTAAGCAAAGTAAGCCTGCCCTGGGCCTTAAATTTGGACGCGGACGAACGGCTGTCCCCCCAGCTGTGCCAAGAAATTAAACAGACGCTAGCCTCCACGTCACATGTGGGCTTTGACATTCCTTTTTCCAACTATTTTTTAGGCAAGCAAATGAAGCACAGCGGCCTTAACAAAGAGTATCACTTGCGTTTGGTGCGCAAAGAAGGCTCCCAGTATGTGGGAGGCCTGGTGCACGAAGGCTTAAAAGTAAACGGCACCGTAGGTAAATTACACGCCCCCATTTGCCATTATTCGTACGACAGCATAGAAGCCTATTTCAACAAATTCAACAAATACACCTCTTTGGCTGCCAGCCAAATGCAAAAAAACGGACGAAAATTTAATCTGCTTTTTGTGCTGATTACCATTCCGTTTGAGTTTATTAAAAGATATATATTAAAAGCCGGCATTTTGGACGGCATGCGTGGTTTTTTGTGGGCGTCTTTTTCCGCTTTTTACGTGTTTGTTAAATATATGAAATTGTGGGCCCTACAACACAAGGATTAACTATGATGTGGCTAGCTATTCTTATTCTGCTTATTCTGTTGCCCATTGCGTGGCGCTGGCAGTTTTGGCGTCCGACGCGCAAGGGGCTTTTAGTGCTAATGTACCACCATATTGGGCACATAGACGCCACAGACGGCCAGTTCCCCTTCACCATTACGCCGCAACGTTTCGAAGAACAATTGCTTTGCTTAAAAAAACACGGCTTTACCCCCATTGGACTGTCCGAGCTTCAAAACGCCATGCACACGGGGCAAAAGCTGCCCGCAAAACCGGTGTTGCTTACTTTTGACGACGGGCATGAGGACAATTATCAAAACCTCTTTCCTATTTTAAAAAAACACCAAATCAAGGCGTTGATTTTTTTGATCACCCATTATATCGGCAAAGAAAAAGGCTATATGAGCTGGCAGCAAGTGCGCCAAATGCAGCAGAGCGGCCTGGTGGATTTCGGCTCCCACACGCTGGACCATGCCCGCTTGCGCAAGCTGCCCGATGAAGAAATTCTGCGCCAACTGACGCAAAGCAAAAAGGAAATGGAAGAACAGCTGGGCGTCCCCTGTGTGACGTTTTGTTATCCGTTTGGCTCGGGCGGGTTTGACAGACGGGTGCGCCCGCTTGTTTTTAAGGCAGGGTATCAGTTTGATTTCAGCACCAAGCCGGGCATTAACCCCTGGCCCTGGAAAGGCAAAAAAACCCTTTTACGCGCTTTCCCGCGCGGTGGGGAAACGCTGACGGATTTTTATATACAAATCACACGCGGAAAGAGTAAATTTTAATGTCTGTTTTATTTTTTGTTTTGGCTTTTGTCATCGTAGCGGCAGGTGTTTGGTTTTGTGCCCCGCTTATGCACCGTTCAGCGGCGCAGCTTCCGGTTCTGTTTATCCACAAAGTGGGCATAGCGCCAGCTTATGCCAAAGATAAAAAAAACTGGATATCCCCCCAGAAACTGGAAAAGCTTTTTCAGGCACTAAAAAAAGGAGGTATTACCCCCCTTTTGCCCAGTCAAATTAAAAAAGCCCTTTTCCCGCACCGCCTTCTGCTTGTGTTTGGCGGCGGTTATGAGACATTTTATACAGTGGTTTTCCCCCTGTTAAAAAAATATAATCTGCCCGCTTCTGTTGTGCTGCCTGTAGCCCAAATCGGCCAGTATGATGCCTGGCAGAACCCCCAGACGGGCCCTTGGCAAAATATACTGACAAAAGAAGAAATTAAGGAACTGGCTAAAAGCGGCTTGGTAGAGTTTATATCTACCACGCTGAAGGGAACTTCTTTAAACATGGATAATGATGAAGAAGCTATTTGGCAGTTGGTGGAAAACAAACACCGCCTGCTTGAGCTCTATAATATTAAAACCTCCTGCGTGTACTATCCGCCGCCCCATTTGCCGCGGCCGGCCGTGCAACAAGCCCTAAACAAACAGTTTGCGCTGTCTATCGCTTTTCAGCGCGGGCACAACCCGTTGCCATTAAAAACGGACCAGCCTTTGTATATTTTGCCCATATCTGCCAAGACTTCTTTATTGCGCCTGTGCTGGAAAATACGCTAACCTTTGCCGACCCACGTTAAATAAAAAGACTTTTGCAAAGGATATCGTCTTTGTTCTTGCCGATATACCCTAGCAAGTATGCTATTTTCTTGATTTTGCCAGCGGGTTTCCTGTTTAACAAACAAACGATTTTCTTTTTCAAAGAACTGATTATAAATTACTAACAAAGCATGTAATAGGGCCGAAGGGGAGCTGTTAGCTGCTTTCAATTTCCCTCGGCAACAAACAATAGTAGCCTCTTCCAGCGCTGCCCGATAAAAAATAAGGTTTTCCAGCTCAGTTTTATCCCAAGCTTTGTGCATATAGTCAAAAAGGGAGGAGCCTTTCCCCCTCCCCCGGGGTCGCGTTTACCAATGACGCCGACGCTCCAAATCAGTCCATGTGCCGCCACTCATTCCAACATCCCCAAAGGGCAACGACTAATAACAGGCTAAGAGCCACACGCAAACAATAATCCATAGTTCACCAGAGAGTTAGTAAAGTTTGTAAATATACACTTTCAGCTTCTATATAAAATGCCACGAAAAGTGATATGTTTTTAACTTTACTAACTCAAGGTTGTATTTTTTTGGTAAAATAAGACCGCATAGATCTGACAGGAAATATGCGGCCGGGACAGCAGGGAACAACATATCACAAGGCCATGATACCGAACCGGAGCCCCGGTTCTTCCCTGAGCGGCGCTTCGCCGGCGCCTTTCCGTCCGCAGGAAACAGAACAAACCTGGCGGTTTCTCCTTGTTTGTTAGTGTAGTAAGTTTTGTAAGTGTTTGTCAAGTGTTTTCTTATTTCCTGTTTTTTATCTCTTTTGTATTGGAGAAACAACATGAATAAATTTGAAAAACAACTTGAAAAATGGAACAACGGCGTGTTAAGAGGAGCCCAAGCTAAGTTAGCAAAAATCTTGGGGGTTTCCACCGCCACCACAGCCTTGTGGGCTACCGGCAAACGCCATCCTTCCAAAGGGTACATATCCCGCATGGCCGATTTGTTTGGTATGGATACCCTGGATGTCACCAAACTGTTTGATTTCCGCTCCACTACCTATCCGGAACCAAATGCCCATCGCTTTACAGGCACGCTGAGAGAGCAACATGCCAATGAATATATTTATAATTTTGACACAGACGAGGAAACGGATTTGTCCAGCAACAGCGTTCGCCTTCCGTTCTTAAATACAATCCCCTCAAATTATCCGCAATATGATGAAAGCGATATTATTGAATGGTGGAGTATTCCCCGCCGTTATGCACAAGGAGCAAAATACATTGTCCGCTCCCAAGACGCCGGCTTATCCAATGCAAAAGACGCAGATGATTTATGTTTTATCAAGCCGGGCACAGATATTTTGGCTGGGAAAACAGTATTAATAGCAGATAAAAAAAACACTTACTCTATACTTAAAATTACAAACAACACCGTCAAAGAATCTTTAGACAATAAAAAAAATCATTTCCATGTCTTGGGCACTATTGTACGACGTATACAAAGCATATAAATATACTTGTTTTTTATTAAAAAACCCTTATACTATAAATAACCCCGGAGAAGGGTACCGGGATATGCAAGACAGAAAATGTATGTATGATGTCAGTTTTACCCGGTGATGTAAAGCGGCAGAGTACGTATAAACTGGTCGGGTCGCGCCAGCCAGATACCGTGAAGAACGGTGAAGCATAAGTACGCGGCTTTGAAGCAGAAAAATAAATGTTCTTTGAAAATGCAGTAAAACCCGCAGCAGAAAGCGGTGCGTGCGCTTCGGTTCAGCCCGGAATGGAATGGATTGCGAAGAAGCGTATCGTATGTTGTGGCGGTTTGCAGGGAACATTTCACTGCCTTGTGATCTTATGGACCAACCCTTCGGGGAAGGAAAACAAATGAAAGAGTGCACCTAGAGTCCTCCGTATTTACGGAATACGGGGGGCTCTTTTTTTGTCCAAAAACACACCTCAAACGAATATAAAATACTTTTTCATCCGACATAATTTACGTTTTTGCCATTATAACGGAAATTGATGATTTAAGTAAATTTTGATATAATATGTCAAGGGTTTTTATGAATGCGGCAGATAAAATAACTAAAAATTTAGATGATGTACAAGCCGCCATTTCCAATGCTTGTCGACGTGCCGGCCGTGATGAAAAAGACGTCACGTTAATGGCTGTCACCAAATACGCGGCAGACGAAGACGTTTTAGCTTTGCTTGCCACCGGTCGCATCCGCCATATTGGCGAAAGCCGCGTGCAGCAAGCACTGGCCCGTTGGACAAGTCCTTCTTTTGCAAAATACGACACCGTCAAACACTTCATTGGGCATTTGCAAAGAAACAAAGCGGCCCAAGCCGCAAAATTGTTTGATTTCATAGATTCTATAGACGACATACGCACGGCCCAGGTTTTAAACGACCATGCCGAAGCCTTAGGCAAAAAGCTGTATGTTATG
>CALUQA010000112.1 GCA_944322775.1 uncultured Elusimicrobiales bacterium | reverse complement strand
GGGGCGGCTTTCGCGGTAAATCAAATAATTAAACGTTTCCGCCGTTAAAAATCCCGGCGGGGGCGGCATCCAGCGCACTTTTTGCTGCGGGTTTGGCGCCGGACGGAACTGGGCAGGCACCCCCTGCACGGGGGCTTCTTTGGGCGGCACGGCCGCACCCACGCGCTCAAGACCTGCAATTAATTCTTTAAATTCTTTTTCCGCTTCGGCGCGCTGGGCCGGGGTTTCGGGCTGCTGTTCCTGAAAAAGTTCTTCAAAAATGTGCGGGTCAATGTCTTCTTTTTTAACGGGACCGTCGTCGTCGGATTTGGCGTCGCGCGTTTGGGTGTCTTTGGTGTCCACCGCCAGCACTTTGCTGTAGACTTGTTTAACGTCAATGTCAAAATAACGCAGCACGGGCGGGGCGATCAGAATGACGCCCAGCACCCACAACAAAAACGTTATTTGTTTGACGATATCCATGTTTATGCCGCGTTTTATTGTTGCTTTTTAAATACAGCCAAAAAGCGGTCTTTGTCTTCTTGCGGCAGGCGGTAGGTTTCAAACGGCAGTGCCGTCAGCCCCAGCCTGTGCAAAAGCGCCGCTTCCGTAGGCGTCTGTGCGCTTTGATACGCGGCAAAAATCCCCCCCGCTTTCAGCGCAGGCGCCACCATGGGCAATATATCGTTCAGCTGCCCCATGGCGCGCTCGGTCACAAAGTCAAAAGCCCCTGCGGACTTTTGGCCCAGACGCACACATATTACACTAACATTTTTTAAGCCTAATTTTAAGACCACCCAGTTTAAAAAAGAACATCTTTTCTCTAAACTTTCCACCAAACTCACTTTTGCCTGCGGCAAAACCACGGCGGCAGACAGGCCGATATAGCCGGCCCCGCTGCCCATGTCGGCCAGGCTAAAGCCGTCTGTTTGCGCGGCATTTTTTGCAATAAACGCCGCCCCGGCAAGGCCGTCGCAAATATGGCGCGTAAAAATTTCCTCTTTATCGCCCACGCTGGTGAGGTTTAAAAAATCTTTTTTCTGCCACACCAGCTCGGCATACTGCGCCAGCAAATCCAGCTGCGTTTGCGTAAGCACAAGCCCCAATTTCGCGGCGAAATCAGCCGTTTTGCTGTGCATTTTTCAGCCTCCGGTAGCGCTCAATATGAATGGCCAGCAGCTGTATATCCGCCGGCGTCACGCCCGGTATGCGCGAGGCTTGGCCCAGCGTGCGGGGACGGACGGTTTTCAGTTTTTGGCTGCTTTCTATCAAAATGCCTTTTACGGCAGACGGGTCAAACCCTTCCGGGATGACGATATTTTCGGCCAAGGCCAGTTTTTCGGCGTCTTTTTTGTTGCGCTCATAATATCCGGCATACTTGTGGTATACGTCTACATGAAAGCGCACCTTTTCGGCCGTCCAGGGGTACATATCCGTTTCGTCTATCACGTGGTGGGGGTCGGCTTTGAGCAATTCCACCTGTTTTTTATAATTTTCAAACGCTTTTTTATATTTGGCGTCCAGCGTGCCCAAGGCAAAGCCGTGCGGGCACAGGCGCAAATCGGCATTGTCGTTGCGCAGCAAAATACGGTATTCGGCGCGGGAGGTAAACATGCGGTAGGGCTCATTGACGCCTTTGGTGACCAAGTCGTCTATCAGCACGCCGATATAGGCTTCGTCGCGGCGCAGGACAAACGGCTCCTGCCCGCGGGTTTTGCGTGCGGCGTTGACCCCGGCCATAAAGCCCTGGCCGCCGGCTTCTTCATAGCCGGTGGTGCCGTTAATCTGCCCGGCGCAAAAAAGCCCCGGCACGATTTTGCTTTCCAGCGAAGGGAACAAATCCATCGGGTCGAAAAAGTCGTACTCAATGGCATAGCCCGGGCGGGTGATGGGGGCATTTTCCAGCCCCGGCACGGATTGAAGCAAAGCCCGCTGCACTTCTTCAGGCATGCTGGTGGAAAAGCCCTGTATGTAAAATTCTTCGGTATTGTTGCCTTCCGGCTCCAAAAAGAGCGGGTGGCTTTTTACGTCCGGGAATTTTTTTGTTTTGTCTTCCACCGACGGGCAATAGCGCGGCCCCAAGGCGTGTATTTTGCCGCTGTACATGGCGGAGCGGTTTAAATTTTCACGCAATATCTTGTCGGTTGCTTCGGTGGTGTGGGTAATGTAGCAGCACAAAAAGTGGCGTTTGGCCTGTTCTTTTGCGTCGGTAAAATGGGAAATGGGCTGCAAAGGGTCGTCGGAGGGCTGCTGACGGAATTTGGAAAAATCAATCCCGCGTGCATTGACGCGCATGGGCGTGCCCGTTTTAAAGCGGATAATATGCAGACCCAAGGCTTTTAAAGATTTGGACAGCTCATTGCTGGGCATGTCGTTATAACGCCCGCCGGGGAACACTTCTTCGCCAATGTGAATAGTCCCCCCCAAGAACGTGCCCGTGGTCAGCACCACGGTTTTGGCGCGGTAAACCGTATGGCGCAGGGTAATCACGCCGCTGACGGCGCCGTCCGTAGTGGTAATTTGCGCGGCTTCGTCCTGCATAATGTCCAAATTGTTCTGCCGCTCCAAGGTGTGTTTAAAATTAAACTGATAGGCTTTTTTGTCGCACTGCACGCGCGGGGAATGCACGGCGGGGCCTTTGCCGGTGTTGAGCATATGG
>CALUQA010000111.1 GCA_944322775.1 uncultured Elusimicrobiales bacterium | reverse complement strand
GGCCGTACTGTCTGGACGTTGCAAGGCTTGCATCATCTGTGCTTGTGCGGGGTCCATTTGGCTTAGGGTTTGCAACAATTGAGTGCCTTGCACGCAAACGTGCACAATTTCTTGGCTTTGCTGCATTTCTTGCAGCTCTTGCGGGGTGGCATTTAAAAACAGGTCAAAATTACGGTTGATACGGTCAGCCACGTTTTGTGCTTTTGCATCATGGGCCGAAGCACCCAGCGCCAAGAACAGAGCCACTAAGGCTATATTGCCGGGTTTGGCCAGTTTGTTTAGCAAAACGTTCATACGGCGCAGTAAGGCGGGGCTTTCCTTCAAGTTTATTTTGGCAATATTAAACGCTTGAGCCGAAACCACTTCTCTGCCGGGGATTTGGGCCGAAAGACTGAGGTCATCAATCATGGACAGAAAAATCCGTCTTTGGTTCTGCGGCATGGCGGTAAGCCATGGTTCTTGGGCCAGGCGGGTCCTTAACACCATGCGGTCGGCATAGGGTACGGAACGGTCAAAAAGTCCCATATATTTCAAAATGTCTTCCCCGGTTTTTTCCAGGGCCAGCTGTTTGGCGGAAATCGTCGGTTTTTGGAAAGGGTTAACCCAAAACCGCTGAGAGGCCGCCATTGAAAAGCCCATATATTTGGCATCACCCATGTAACGGGCACCTTCCTGGCCTAAAAAATCGGCTATTTCCTGCGCTTGTGCTTTTTGCAGGGCATGACGGCGGGCTTGCTGTACAAGGGCCGTTACCGCACTGCCTAAAGCTACCCCTCCCAGACCAAAAAGCCATTTGCTGTTTTGTTTTATCCAAGGGGCTTTTTCTACGGCTTGGCGGGCCTGTTGCTGATACTGTGCCAAATCTACGTCTTGGGTGTCTGTCTGCGGCGGCAACGCAAAGGCCATGTTTTGTCCTAATAATACTAGGCTTACTGTCAGTGCAAGCAGTTTTTTATGTGTTTGCATGGGCAACCTCTTTTATGGGTATTTTGCCCTTTATTATATGTAGTATGGTGCCAAACCGCAAGGGACTTTAGACCCAGGCCGCAGCGGGGTCTTTTTGCCTAAAAAAAGCGCCCGTCTAAAAACGGGCGCTTTGGGTGTTGCAACAGTTTATTTATATTGGTTTAGCACTCTGTCTTTGGCAGCGGTGGAATAGACATTGTAATCTATTTGCTGGAAGATAGAGTCGCTGTTTTCCAGGCCGTAAACATATCCTTCGTCAATGCGGTTATGTTTAACTTGTTCATACAGTTCGTTGAAGCGTTTGATGTGGTCTTTGGTCCGCTTGGTGGAATATTCCTTGGCGGTGCCGGTGGTCATCAAAAACGCCCAGTCCGAAGACTGCATCAGCAGCAGCTCGCGCGCCATTTGGTTTAAGGTGCGTTTAAGCAGGCCTTCTGCATTGGGGAAGCGGTTGGCCAGGTCGGTCATGCGTTCGGCTGCTTTGATGAGGTGGCGGTAAATCCAGTCGTTGCCGGCATTAAGCCATACATCGTGATAGCCTTTGTCACCCCAAGAGGACATGGACGGCTGCACCGTCTGATTGACGGGGTACATTTCCAAATATTCCATGGGGGTAATCAGTTTGATGTCCGTCTGGTCGTAGTAAATCTTTTTGAACAGGAATTCCAAAAAGTCTATCCCTTCATACCACCAGTGGCCGTAAAGCTCTGCGTCGTACATAGACACAATCAGCGGTTTGCGGTCCATCAGCGTGGAAAGGTATTCCACCTGTTTTTGGCGGTTGAACATAAAGTTGCCCGCGTGCATGGCAGCTACGTCGCGCGCTTCTTTGGGGTTATAGGGGGCCTTTTCGTTCAAAGGCACCTTGCCCGTAATCTTGCAGTATTTCATGCCGATATTGCGCCGCACGCCGTCGCTGTGCAGGTAAGGCTTAATGTAATCGTAGTCCAAATCGTAGCCCAGGTCGCGGTAGAACTCGCGGTAGCGGCCGTCGCCGGGATAGCCGGAGTCGGCACTCCACACCTGTTGGGCAGATTCCATGTCGCGCGCAAAAGCGGCTACGCCCGTTTTGGGGCAATACACCGGGGCATAAATGCCGTATTTGGGCCGCGGCGTACCGTGCAAAATGCCGTGCGATTCCAGGAAGAAAAAGCGAATGCCTTCATCGCGCAAAAATTTATCGTCACCCGGGTTATAGGCGCATTCGCCCAGCCAAATGCCGCGCGGGCTTCTGCCAAAGCGCAGGCGATAGTCGGCCGCCGCCACTTTCACTTGGGCGTTGACGCTTTCTTTGTGCACCATCAGCGGCAAGTAGCCGTGGGTGGCGCCGCAGGTGATAATTTCCAGCTTGCCCATGTCTTGGAATTTTTTAAAGCCTTCCAAAATATGGCAGTGGTAAACATTTTCAAAAAGGTCTTTGAAGCGGCGGAATTTGTCGTAATACATGTGGGCCACGGCTTCAAATTCGGTGCCTTTGGTGCGTTCAATTTCTTTGCCGGAAAGTTCCACCCGCTGGTTTAAATAATGCTGGAAGCGGCTGATCAAAAGCGGGTCGCTCATCATGTTGCACAAAGGCGGCGTGACGGACATGGTCAGGCGGAAATCCACCCCTTCGGCCGTCAGTTTTTCAAAGACGTTCAGAAGAGGCAGGTAGGTTTCCACCATGGCTTCATAAAACCAGTCTTCTTCCAGAAAGTCGGGATATTCCGGATGTTTAATAAAGGGCAAGTGCGCATGCAGTACCAGCGCCAGATAACCTTTTTCCTGTCCCATGTTTATTTCCCCTGTTCGCGCAGGGCTTTACTGTGCACCTGGCGGGTCTTATCGCCGTTTTTGTTGGTGGCTTTAATGGGCAAGTCCAACACGGCGCCGGCCGGCAGGGCCTGACGCAGCGAGAATTTGCCGTTTTGCAATTTAATTTCTTTGCCGTTAATGGTTACAAAAGCATTGGGCGAGGCAGAGCCGTAAACGATAATTTCGCAGTCGGCCTGCAGCCAAATGTCTTCATCGCCCTGCGGGGCGGGTGCGGGTACGGTGTGCAGGGCAAAGGACGTCCAGGACGAACGGGCGGAAGAGGGGGCATTGCCCACGCCGGCCAGTTCGGTCAGGCGCCAGCGCTGGTCAACCACTTGCATCAGTTCGCTCGAACCCATGCCAATGCGGTCTGCGCCGGAAAGCTGCAGCAGTTTAATAAAGTCGCCTTCCACGCTCATCCATTTGTCGTCAATCACGTCGGACACTTTGCCCGGCGGCAGGGTAATCATGTTGCTGCGGGTCAGCAAAATAAACTGGCCTTGCGGCGTGATAAAACCCAAATCGGCAATATAGCCGTGCCCCGCCTGCGGTGCATGAATGTACCAGCTTTTGGCGTCAAAAATAACGGGCATGTCATAATAAGCGTTGGCATTGGTGCCGTCAAAATAGTCCACCCCGGTCACATCATAAAGGCGGATAACGGTGCGGCTGTGGTCCAACACGTCAGCGCCGTATTGGCTGCGCACATAATCAAAGGTGTCACTCGTGATTTCCCAGAACAAGAACATCCACGCCGGGTCTTTCGGCAGCAAATAGCTTTCGGTTGTGCCGTAGCCGGAGGGAATATCGCCCCGATCGGCCGGAGCGGAGGGCCGCACTTGGTTAAAGGCGGCAGAAGATATGTTTTTCTCCATACAAAACCTCACCCTTTTATTACAAAATATAAACCCTATTTTATTTTAGCATTTTTCAAAGGAAAAACGGGCTTTTTGCCGCGTATGGCTGTTTTGAAAAAATAATTGCAAAACGGCCAAATTAATGTAGAATGAAAACACAGGCCCCGCCCGGGGCCGGGAGGACACATGAAAGCGCTTTGTAAAACCAAACCCGCCAAAGGGGCGGAGTTTATAGACGTGGACGTGCCTAAAATCCAAAAAGACGAACTTTTGGTCAAAATTTATAAAACCTCTATTTGCGGCAGCGACATACCGGTTTACAACTACACCGGCTGGGCGCCGCAGCGCATACCCATACCGTTTATCTTTGGTCATGAGCTGTGCGGCACCGTGGTGGAAGTGGGTGCAGACGCGCACGGCTTTGAAAAAGGCGATTTCATTTCCATTGAATCGCACGTATGGTGCGGCAAATGCTACGAATGCCGCAACAATCACCGCGACGTGTGCGCGCATAACAAAACCATCGGGTTGGACCGTCAGGGCGGCTTTGCCGAATATGCTGCCATTCCCGCCCGCTGCGGCTGGAAACATAAAGACGACAGTTTAAAAGACATCGCTTCCATTATGGAACCGTTGGGCAACGCCGTTTATGCCACGCTGGCTAACGACATCGCCGGTAAAGTGGTGCTGATTAGCGGCATGGGCGCACAAGGGCTTTTTGCCGCCAACGTGGCCAAAGCCTGCGGCGCGGCCAAAGTGATTGCCACGGAAATGTCCGCCTTCCGCAAAAAGCTGGCCGAGCAAATGGGGGCAGACGTTATTATTGACCCGTCCGAGCCCGGCGCGCTGGAAAAAATCATCAAAGCCTCCGGCGACGAAAAAGGCGTGGACGTGGTAATTGAAATGTCCGGCCACCCGGCAGGCATAGATTTGGCCTTGCACGCCATTAAACCGGCGGGGCATTTTGTGGCATTTGGTTTGCCCGGCGGGCCGATTACCCTCGATTACGCCAACCTGATTGTGTTTAAAGGCGTGCAGGTGCAGGGGCTTACCGGCCGCAAAATTTATGAAAGCTGGTACACCATGGACGCGCTGCTGCGCAGCGGCAAAATCAATCCGCGCCCTGTCATTACGCATGAATTTGAAATGAAAGACTTTGAAAAAGCCTTCGCCGCCATGACCGACCCCGAACACAAATGCGGCAAAGTCGTTATGATTCCGTAAGGAGAACGCCATGAACCATAAATTTGATTTTTTGGACCAGGAAATTGCCCAGCTCAAAGCGGAAAACCGCTTTATTACCCTGCACATTTTGCAGTCGGCCCAGTCGCCTGTGGCCACAATTGACAGCAAAAAAGTGGTCAACTTAACTTCCAACAACTACCTTAACCTGACCACGCACCCCAAAGTAAAAAAGGCCGCCATAGAAGCGGTGGAAAAATACGGCATCGGCACCGCGGCCGTGCGCACCATTATCGGCACGATGACCATGCACGAAGAGCTGGAAAAACGCCTGGCCGCTTTTAAAGGGGCCGAAGCCGCCATTTTGACGCAGTCTGGCTTTACGGCCAACACCGCCACCTGCCAGTGCCTGATGACCTCGCCGGAAGACGTGTTGATTTCCGACGAACTCAACCACGCCTCTATTATTGACGGCGGCCGTTTGGCCAAAGCCAAAAAGAAAGTCTATCGCCACAGCGACATGGCGCACCTGAAAGAAATTTTGGAAAGTGACGACGTCAAACACGCCCGCCGCAAACTGCTGGTGACCGACGGCGTGTTTAGCATGGACGGCGACATTTGCAACCTGCCCGACATTGTGGAACTGTGCGACAAGCACGGCGTTATCACCATGATTGACGACGCGCATGCTTCCGGCGTGCTGGGCGAACACGGCCACGGCACGGTGGAACATTTCCACATGCAGGGCAAAGTGGACATTCAAATCGGCACGCTTTCCAAGGCTTTTGCCGCCGTGGGCGGTTATGTGGCCGGCCCGCAGAAACTGCGCGACTATATGGTGTCCACCGCGCGTCCGTTCTTGTTTTCCAGCTCGCAACCGCCCTCTGTCATTGCCACGTGCTTGGCCGGCTTGGACGTGATTGAAAACGAGCCCGAACGCCTTAAAAAACTGTGGGACAATACGCACTATTTTAAAACGGCCTTGCAGAAAGCCGGCTTTGACACCGGCCACAGCCAAACCCCCGTCACCCCCGTCATGGTGGGCGACAGCGCCAAAGCGCAGGCGTTTAGCAAACGGCTGTTTGAAGAAGGCGTGTTTGCCTTGGCCATTGTGTTCCCCACGGTGCCGCGCGGCAAAGAGCGTTTGCGCACCATTGTAACGGCTGGCCACGAGCTTAAAGATTTGGAGTTTGCCGCGGCCAAGTTTGCCAAAGTAGGCAAAGAAATGGGCCTTATTAAATAAAAGTATTTTATTGCCGTTATTTATGCCGCCGTGCCCCGTAAAAAGGGCACGGCTTTTTTTCGGTGCCGGCTGAGGTGGCCCCTATGGAACGGGGCTGCGTATAATTTGCGGTGCGTTCCTTTTATTTGCTACTATAAATTAACCCCGGAGATGGCGGGTTTTTACCCGAGATGACCTTCGGGGCCTTTTTATGTCTGCAATCAAAACTTGTTAGCCTTTGCCAAATTTATTTTTCCCGCGGTTGTGTGTTAAGCCGCGGGCTTTTTGTGCTTTGCTAAAATGATAAAATACATATAATACCTTTTGATGAGGATTTTATGAAGAAAAAAATAATTGCCGTTTTAATCATTTTAGTGCTGGCGGCGTTTGGCTTTTGGTGGTGGAAGGGTTCCACGCCTGCGCAAACCCCGTCCGCTCCTGCCGCCCCGCAGGACAAACTGAAAGTTACCGCTTCGGGCTATGTGGCTTACAGCTTGCTTAAACAAATCGGCGGGGACCGCGTGCAGCTGACCATGCTGGTGCCGCCCGGCACGGAGCCGCACAGCTTTGAGCCGACGCCCGGTTCCATCATTGCCGTCAGCGAGTCTGATTTGTTTGTGTATGTTTCCCCGCGGGTGGAACCGTGGGTAAACGACATTTTGCAGGGCATTTCCGGCGTGAACGCGCTGGAGGCCGGTCCTTCTCACCCGGACCAGGACCCGCATATTTGGATGACCCCTTACGGCGCGCTGGAAATGGCCAAACGCATAGAAAAAGCCCTTATCAAAACAGACCCTGCCGGCAAAGCTTATTACCGCCAGCAGTTTGACGCTTTTGAAAAAGAAATTAAAACCTTGCACGAAGATTTCAACCGCGAGCTGGCCAACTGCCAAAGCCGCGACGTGGTGCACGTGGGGCATTTGGCCTTTGGCAATTTGGCCCGCACCTATGGGCTGGAGTTCCAGGCCTTAACGGGCACGTCCCACCAGGGGGAACATTCCGTGCACCGCCTGGCCTCTTTGGTGCGTTTTATCCGCCAGAACGGCGTGCCGGCCGTGTATACCGAAGAAATGATTGCTTCCGACCTGGCAGACACCGTCGCACAGGAAACGGGCGTGCGCATGCTGCCGCTTTATACGGTGGAAGAAGTAAGCAAGCGCGATTTTGACGCCGGCATTACCTACACCGACTATATGCGCCGCAACTTGCACAACCTTAAGGAGGGCCTTAAATGTCAGGCGCAGTAGTGGAAGCAAAAGACGTTTGTTTTAAATATACCCGCACGTTAGTGCTGGAAAATGTTTCTTTTTGCGTGCAAGCAGGCGATTATGTGGGCATTATTGGCCCCAACGGCGGCGGCAAGACCACGCTGCTTAAACTGATTTTAGGGCTGGAAAAGGGCGCCGGCGAAATTAAGCTTTTTGGCACGCCGGTGGCCAAATTTAAGGACTGGTATAAAATCGGCTATTTGGCGCAAAAGAGCCCGGTTTCCCAGTCGCGCTTTCCCGTATCGGTGGAAGAAGTGGTGCTGATGGGCCTGTGTTATGACAGCGCCCACAAAGACCCTACCGCCGCCAATTTGAAAGAAGTGTATCGCGCCTTGCGCCAAACCCGCACGCTGGATTTGGCCAAATGTATTTTTTCGGATCTGTCCGTCGGCCAGCAGCAGCGGGTGCTTTTGGCGCGCGCATTAGTCAGCAAGCCGCAGCTGCTTATTTTGGACGAACCTTCTGCCGCCATGGACGCCACCAGCCGGGAAATGTTTTTTGACCTGCTGGGCGAGCTGAACAGCAAATACGGCGTGACCATTCTGCTCATCACGCACGACACGGGCGAGGTGGGCAAATATATTTCCAAATTTATGTATATAGACAAAGAACTGGTGTTCTTTGGCGATAAGCAACAGTTCTGCCATTCCCAAAAAGTGGCCGAAAAACTGGGCGCTTTTGCCCAGCATACCATAGACCACCTGCATAATCACGGGCGTTGTCCGCTGGGGTGCCAGTGCGAAGACGTGCATGGTGCGTTTGGGCATGTGGCGGCGCACGGGGCGGAGGCAAAACATGATTAGCGAATTTTTAAGTTACGGTTTTGTGCAGCGCGGCTTGATGGCCGGCTCTTTGGTGGCGCTGATTTGCGCGCTGCTGGGGGTGTTTTTGGTGCTTAAGCGCCTTTCCCTTATTGGCGACGGATTAAGCCACGTGTGCTTGACGGGCGTTGCCTTGGGACTGCTTACGCAGACCAGCCCGGTGTATATGTCTTTGCCGGTGGTGCTGGCGGCGTCTTTAGGCGTGCTTAAAATTATGGAAAAAATCAAAATATATGGCGACGCGGCTATCGGCATTGTCAGTGCGGCGGGGCTGGCGCTGGGTATTTTGATTACGGCCATTGCCGGCGGTTTTAATGCCGATTTGTTCGGCTTTCTGTTTGGCAGCATTTTAACGGTGGGCAAGACGGAAGTGTTTTTGTGTGCCTTGGTGTTGGCGGCACTGTTGCTGTTTTTGCTGTTTTTCTATCGCGATTTGGTGGCCGCCAGTTTTGACGAAGCCTTTGCCCATACCCGCGGCATTAAAGTAAGCCGCCTGAATGCCACGCTGATTGTGTTTACGTCCATGGCGGTGGTGCTGGCGTTTAAGGTGGTGGGGATTTTCTTAATTTCCGCCCTGATTATTCTGCCGCCCGTCAGCGCGCTGATGTTGGCCAAAACTTTCAAACAGGTATTGGGGCTTGCTTGTGTGTTTGGGCTTTTAAGCGTGTGGAGCGGGGTGTATTTGTCTTTTGTGTTTAATATCCCTTCCGGCGCGACGATTATTTTGATTAACCTGCTGTTTTTGGTCGTTTCTTTTATCATTTCCCGTGTGGGGCGCGGATACGGCAAACGAGAGGGAAAACATGCTGCTTAAAAAAAGCGATTTGGCCCCCGTGCTGGCCGAACTTAAAAAGCTTTATCCCAAGGTAATTATTCCTTTAAATCACAAAAACGCGTGGGAGCTGCTGATGGCCGTTATTTTGTCGGCCCAATGTACCGATGCGCGCGTGAATCAAATTACACCCCATCTGTTTAAAAAATATCCCACGCCGCAGGCCTTGGCCGCGGCCGACATTAAAGACGTGGAAGACATTATCCACTCGGCCGGTTTTTATCACAGCAAAGCTTTGTCTTTAATAGAAAGCTCCAAACGCATTTGCGAAGTCTATGGCGGCAAAGTGCCCCAAAGCATGAAGGAATTGCTCACCCTGCGCGGGGTAGCCCGCAAAACGGCCAATGTGCTGCTGGGCGACTATTTCGGCACGCCGGAAGGCATTGTGGTGGACACGCATGTAAAACGTTTGTCCTTCCGTTTGGGCTTTACCAAGCAAACAGACCCCGTAAAAATAGAGCAGGATTTAATGAAGCTTATCCCGCGCGACCGCTGGCAGTGGATAGGCATTGCCCTTATTTTGCACGGGCGCAGCACCTGCCCGGCGCGCAAACCTTTGTGCGACCAATGCCCGCTTGCTCCGTGGTGCCCCAAAAACGGTGTAAAATAGAGATATAGGGTTTTTGTAAATAAATTGTTTTAAGGAGGTGTTTTTATGCGTGAGTATAAACAAGGGTTTACCCTAATAGAATTATTAGTGGTGGTGCTAATTATTGGCATTTTAGCGGCGATTGCTTTACCTAATTATCAGAAAGCGGTCTAAAAAAGCCGTTGGGCTGAGGCTTTTGTCAACTTGCGTGCTTTAAAAGATGCTAAAGCTGCTTGCTATTTGGCAAATGGTATCACTCCGGAGAACGCTTCAAATATTGATTGTTCTGATATGAGCCAGCTTCCTGTTCAGGTAAAAGAAAGCGGAAATAATTTTCTTTTCTCTTTAAATATGTCTGAGCCTTCTGTATATGCTGCCGGCGCCAATGAGGACTGGGCCGAACGATTGGATTGTGTGTGCATTAAATGGGACGGTTCTTTTGTGGGTTCCCCGTGGGCATATTGCCAACACGATGATAATAGAGACAGCACGCTTTTTAAAACATTAAATATTCCGGTAGAAGAAGATTGTATTTGCTGCTAGTAAAATTGTTACGAAATTTTGAGCTTGACACAGGTTGGGTAAATAAAAACCCCGCTCTTTGGAGCGGGGTTTTTATTGTAAAACTTACAACTATTTCAGCAGAGCCAGCAATACGCCGGCAGCCACTGCACTGCCGATAACGCCGGCCACGTTGGGGCCCATAGCGTGCATAAGCAGGTAGTTGTTTTTGTCATACTGCAGCCCGATTTTGTTGGATACGCGGGCGGCCATCGGTACGGCAGACACACCGGCAGAACCGATAAGCGGGTTGACTTTTTCTTTGCTGAACATATTCATTACTTTGGCCAGTAACACGCCCGAAGCCGTGGCAATGGAGAAGGCGATAACGCCCAGCACCAAGATACCCAAGGTTTCGGTTTTAAGGAATTGGTCAGCAGAGAGTTTGGACCCTACGGACAGACCCAGCAGAATGGTAACGATGTTGCAGAAGTCGTTTTGCAGGGTTTTGGAAAGTCTTTCCGCCACGCCCGATTCTTTAATCAGGTTGCCGAAAGAGAGCGCACCGATTAACGGGGCAGCATCGGGCAGCAACAAGGCGCACAGCAGCAAAAGCACGATGGGGAACAAGATCTTCTCGCGTTTGGACACGGGGCGAAGTTGTTTCATCACGATTTTGCGTTCTTTTTCCGTGGTCAGCAGTTTCATGATAGGCGGCTGAATGATAGGCACCAGCGCCATATAAGAATAAGCGGCCACGGCAATAGCGCCCAGCATTTGCGGGGCCAAGCGGCTGGTCAAAAAGATAGCCGTCGGGCCGTCTGCACCGCCGATGATGCCGATGGAAGCGGCTTCCTTAAGCCCAAAGGCAAAAGGCGTCGCGTCGCCAATGTGAATGTAAGAAAGCCCAATGGCGCCGATCAGCGTGGCAAAAATGCCAAACTGCGCGGCCCCGCCCAACAGGGCCATTTTCGGGTTGGCGATTAAGGGGCCAAAGTCGGTCATGGCGCCTACGGACATAAAGATAAACAGCGGGAAAAGACCCGTCTGAATACCAAAGTTGTAGACGATGCCCAAGAAGCCCGTCGGGCCGGCAATGCCGGCCAACGGGATATTGGACAAAAGACCGCCAAAGGCGATAGGTACTAAGAGCAGCGGTTCAAACTGCTTTTTAATGCCCAGCCACAACAGGAACAGACAGACACACATCATGACCAGTTGCTGCCAGGTAATGGAGTTGACCGCCGTGGTTTGCCAGATTTGGTTTAATGCTTGCAAAATATCCATGGGGCTGCCTCTTATTTAATTTCGGCCAAAGCATGACCGGTCTGCACTTGGTCGCCTTGTTTGACGAGCAAGTGAATGGTGCCGGCGGCCGGAGCGCTGACGGAAGTTTCCATCTTCATGGCTTCCAACACCAGCACTTCCTGCCCTTCGGCCACGGTGTCGCCGTCTTTTACGCTGATGCGCAAGATTGCACCCGGCAAGGGGGAGTTAAGCGTCGTGCCAGCGCCGGTGGCAGCAGCCGGTTTGGCAGCTGCGGCTTTGGCGTCAGCAGCGCCCACGCCGATGTTGTAGCGTTTGCCGTTGACAACGGCCACGGAATCGCTTTCAAAGCTCACTTCGTAGGCTTTGCCTTCCACGGTCACTTTGCAGGCGTTGCCGGTCACTTTGGGCGTTACTTTGCGCACGCCGTTTACTTTGCCTTCGCCTTTCAAATAGGTCAAGCCCTTGTCGCCGCAGGTGGCCACGATGAAAACGTTTTCATCGGTGGTCGGCAAGCCGGCAGCCACCAATTTTTCTTTGGCGGGTTTGAGGCCTTTTTTCGGGTTGGCGTCGTTGATTTCAAGCGGGGTCTTTTTGGTCGGTTCCAAGCCGAGCTGCTGGCTGGCTTCTTTGACCACGGCCGGATCGGGTTCCACCGGCGTTTTGCCGAAGTAGCCCAGCACCATTTTGCCGTAACCGTCGGTAATTTTCTTCCAGGGGCCAAACATTACGTTGCTGTAAGCTTGCTGGAAGTAGAACTGAGAAACCGGGGTGACGGACGTGCCGAAGCCGCCCAGTCTGACGCATTCGCCCATGGCTTTGACCACTTCGGGGAATTTGTCAAAGGTGCCGTTGTCGCGCATCATCTGCGTGTTGGCGGTCAAAGCGCCGCCCGGCAACGGGGAGAACGGAATAATCGGGTTGACTTTGGTGGCCTCAGGCGACAAGAAATAGTCTTTCATGCAATCCTGGAACACGTTTTCGGCTTCCTGGATTTTCTTGGGGTCAATGTCCAAGGTGTATTCGCTGCCGCGCAGAGCGTGCCACATCGTCAAAATATCGGGCTGGCAGGTGCCGCCGGACACGGGCTGCATGGACAAGTCCAAAGAGTCGGCGCCGTTTTCAATGGCGGCCAAGCAGCAGGCGATGGAGTTGCCCGCCGTTTCGTGCGTGTGGAACACGATTTTGGTGCCTTTGGGCAGCAATTTGCGGGCCATGGCAATGGTTTTGCCCACGGTCACCGGCGTAGACGTGCCGGAAGCGTCTTTAAAGCACACGGAATCAAACGGAACGCCGGAATCCAAAATGGAGCGCAGCACTTTTTCGTAGAAAATTTCATTGTGGATTTTGCCGGTTTTGTCCCAGCCGGGGGCCAAGGACATCATGGACACGCAGACTTCGTGTTTGAGGCCCGCTTCGGCAATGCATTTGCCGGAGTAGATAAGGTTGTTAACGTCGTTTAAAGCGTCAAAGTTGCGAATGGTGGTCGTGCCGTGTTTTTTGAACAGTTGGGCATGAGCCTTAATAACGTCGGAAGACTGGCTTTCCAAACCCACCACGTTTACGCCGCGGGCCAAGGTTTGCAAGTTGGCATCGGGGCCGGCGGTTTTGCGGAACGTATCCATCATGTCAAAGGCGTTTTCGTTGCAATAGAAGAACAACGCCTGGAAGCGGGCACCGCCGCCGAATTCCATATGATTAATGCCGGCGTGTTTGGCAGCTTCCACGGCGGGCATAAAGTCTTTGGTTAATACGCGCGCACCATAAACGGACTGAAAGCCGTCGCGGAACGCGGTGAGCATGAAGTTAATTTTTTTCATTTTTTTCCTCTAAATTTAAATTACTTGCCTTGAAATCTTTTTGCCGCCGCAATGGCGATGGCTACCAGGCTGTTATCAGCAGCGGCAGCCGCCGGTTGGGCAACGGTTTGCGGAAAATACTTCTCCAGCACCTTCACCAGCCACGCCAACAAGTGCATGACTTCCACCATAATGATGAGAAATACAAACACTATCAGCATGCCGATGATGGTGATTACAACGCTTTGCATAATAAGACTTTCTGCACTCATACCATCATGTCTCCTATTGATATTTCCGTCAATCCCTGCGGCGTTTGTAACACAAGTTTGCCTTCGGGGGAAATGGTTTGCACAATGCCTTGTGCGTCAACTACGCCGTTTTTTATCTGCACGGCTTTGCCCAGATAGGGAAAGCGCTGCAAATACGCGGCGCGAATTACTTCAAATCCGTTTTCAAGCACGTCTTTATATTGTTTAAAAAATTGGGTGAGTATGCCTTCCAGCACGGCTTGGGGCGTGGTGTTAATGCCCAGCATTTTTAGCGATACGGCCGGCTGGCCTACGTTTAATTTTGTTTGCCCGACGTTTACGCCTACGCCGATAATCAGCGCCTGCGGGCCTTGGCTGTTGGCCACGGCTTCGCTGAGCATGCCGCAAATTTTTTTGCCGTCGGCATATACGTCGTTGGGCCATTTAATAAAAGAATGGGCGCCTAGCCCTTGCAAGGTGTTGCAAACGGCCAGCGCCATAAGTTGTGTTAAATTGGGTAAAAACTGCAGA
>CALUQA010000110.1 GCA_944322775.1 uncultured Elusimicrobiales bacterium | reverse complement strand
CGGCCATATACGAGCCGATGTATTTTTTAATGCGGTAGCTTTCCATGGCAATAGCCAGCTTGCACAGCTCATCGCCTTTTTTGGCGTTTTCCACGATGTCGCGCCGGTCGGCAAAGCGGCCGCCCGTGATGGCCTTTACGCCGCTTTCGCGGTTTAAAATGCGGTACATTTCATCGGGGGCCATGTTCAGCTTTTTCATCATGTGAAAGCAGATAGAGGGGTCAATATCGCCACTGCGCGTGCCCATAATCAAGCCTTCCAGCGGGGTCAGTCCCATGCTGGTGTCGTAGCACTGGCCGTTTTTAACGGCGGTGCAGCTGGCGCCGTTGCCGATGTGGCAGATGATGGTGTTGGTGTCTTCCACATTTTTGCCAAGCAACACAGCCGCACGGCGCGAGCAGTACAGCGCCGAAGAGCCGTGCGCGCCAAAGCGGCGCATTTGATAGTCGGTGTACCATTTGCGCGGCAGGGCATACATATAGGCATGGGCCGGCATGGTTTGGTGAAAAGCGGTATCCATCACGCACACGTGCATGACGTTGGGCAAAATGGACATGGCTGCTTCAATACCCATAATGTGGGCCGGGTTATGAAGGGGGGCCAAATCGGAAATATTTTTCAGTTCGTCAATAACGGCTTTGTCCGCCACGACGGATTTGGTAAATTTGCCGCCGTGCACGATGCGGTGCCCCACGGCAGAAATCATGTTGATGTTTTCAATAACGCCGTGTTCTTTATTGGTCAGCGTATCAATGACTAAATTAATGGCGTCTTTATGGTTGTGGCAGTCGTGTTTTAGTTCAAAGGCTTCTTTCCCCGGGCGTTCGTGCGTGATAAAAGAGCCCGCAATGCCAATGCGTTCCACGCCGCCGGCGGCCAGGCTGCGTTTTTTGTCCCAGTCGTAAACGCTGTATTTGACGGAAGAACTTCCGCAATTTAAGAAAAGTATAATCATGTTATCCTCAGTTTGTCCGCCCGCAGGCGGTAAATATAAAAAACCTTCTTATTTTATTGTAACAAATTGCCCCGCGGCAGAGAAGAGCCCTTCTTTGCAAGCGGGGGGGCATTTTGTTATCATGTGAAAAAGCCGGAGGTGTATTGTGAAACGTTTTCTGTTAATCATAAGCTTGTTGTGTGTTTTGACGGCGGTTTCTTTTGCTGCCGTGCGCTTAACGGGCATTGGCATAATAGAAGATATTGCGGGCGTGCCTGCCAAAAGTGCTTTTGGCGGCGACGGCGGGGACGCGCTGGAAGCGCGCCTGGCCAACCCCTTGGGCCTGGCCATAGACCGATGGAACAACCTGTATATTGCCGATACTCGCAATCACCGCGTGCGCCGCGTGGACGTGCGCAGCGGGGAAATTGACACCTTTGCCGGCACGGGTAAGGCCGGTTTTGACGGCGATGGCGGCAGTGCCGACGATGCCAAGTTGAATGCTCCCACCGCTTTAGCCATAGACTCTATGGGCAATATTTACATTGCCGACACCGGCAACCAGCGTATACGCCTGATAGACCGCAAAGGCAATATTCACACCATAGCCGGCACCGGTCGGCGCGGTTATGAAGGCGAAGGAACAAAAGCCAAAAACACCACGCTCAATAACCCCATGGGGGTAGCGGTCAACAGCAAAGGGTTCGTGTTTATTGCAGACACGGGCAATAACCGTATCCGTATGATAGAGCCCACCACCGGCAAGTTGGTAACCGTTGTGGGCAACGGAGAGGCTTTAGACGACGGCGACTGGGGCCTGGCCATCAATGCCAGCTTAAACCGCCCCACGGCCATTATTTTTGACAAGCACGACAATTTGTTCATTGCAGATACGGGCAACCATAAAGTCCGCTTTGTAGACAGCAAGACCGGACGCATTTTAACCTTAACCGGCACCGGCGAGCCCGGCTATTCCGGCGACAATTCCGGCCGTCCGTCCGACGCACAATTTAATGAGCCTACCGGCTTGGCGTTGGACCGCCTGGGGCGGCTGTATATTGCCGACACCAACAATAACCGCATTCGCCGCATTACCATTGATTTGAGCAATCAAGTGCTCTATGCAGAAACGGTCATCGGCAATGGCAAGCGCGGTTATAACGGCTCCGACATAGACGCGTGGGACGCCAAGTTGGCCTACCCCGGTTTTATGGTAATCAACCCCTACGATATGTTGTATTTTGTGGACACGGGCAATAATCTGCTGCGCCGCGTGCAGGGCGTGTCTGTCATGCGTCCGCCCACCAGTTCCACTGCTTATTTGCAGCCTGATAAAGAGGCGGACAGCCGCAGTTTTTACGACGTGCTCTTTTCCATTAATACAGATAAAAACGCCAAAAAGAAATAAAAAATCCCGCTCTTAGGAGCGGGATTTTTTAGGCCTTTAAATCTTCGTCTGGGATCAGGTGGCGGGCCATTTGTTTGTCGCGCGTGAGCTGCGCTTTTAACGCTTCTAACCCGTCAAACTTCATTTCTCCGCGCATTTTATCGTAAAAATATACTTCTATGCGCCGGCCGTAAATGGACTGGTGAAAGTCCAAAATATGCACTTCCGACAGCGGAATAAAGGAATGAATGGTGTTTACCGTGGGGCGAAAGCCGATATTGCATATGCCGCGGTAAAAGCGCCGCCCTACGCGCACTTTTACGGCAAACACGCCCAGCGGCAGCAGTTTATAAAAATTAATATCCAAATTGGCGGTGGGAAAACCCAATTTGCGGCCCAATCTTTCGCCTCGGACCACGCGGCCTTCCAAATTGTACATGCGGCCCAGCATGGCGTTGGCTTGCAGAATGTCGCCTGCGGCCAGCGTTTTGCGTATGAGGGAAGAAGACACCTTGGCTCCACCCGGTGCATCATAAAAGGGCATTACTTCAAAGGGCAGGTTTTGTTGGGCGCATTTTTGTTTTAAAAAGTCATCATTGCCCTGGCGGTTTTTGCCAAAGGCAAAGTCCGGCCCGGCCAACAGCCCGCCGCAGTTGTATTTTTTTAGCAATACTTGTTTAAAAAACATTTCCGGCGTGTATTCCCGATAGGCCTGAAAATTGAGTTCCTGCGCGGGGACGTCCAAACAATTTTTAAGCAAAAGTTTTTTCTCGGCAGGGGTGGAAAGCACGCTCATCTCCGGCCGTGGGGAAAGCAGCGTTTTTGGCGGATAGGGGAAATAAAGCACCAGCGGTTTCATTTGGTGCATAACGGCCAGCTGTTCCAAACGGTTAAACAGCTTGCGGTGCCCCAAATGCACGCCGTCAAACGTGCCCACGGTGATAAAATGTTTGCGTGTCATAAAATCGGTTCCTTTAAAAATTTTACAATTTCTTCGCGCGGTGTGGCTTTTAGGCGTCTTCCGTCAAAGGCGTCTTTAACGTCAAAAGGGCCAATGCACAGGCGGCGCAGAGCGGTCAGGTGCCCCGTGGTGCCCAAGGCGCGGGCCAGCATAAGCGCCAGCGAGCGCACATAGGTTCCGCAGGAGCAATGCAGGGTAAATGAAATTTTATTCTTTCCGTCAAAAGATAAATCCGTCCAGCTTTCTATTTGCACCGTGTTAAAGCGGTCCTGCACCGGTTTGCCGGCGCGGGCGAGGTCGTACATTTTGCGTCCGTTTATTTTTTTGGCGCTGAAAGGGGGGATTTGCTGTTGCACTTCCCCGGTCAGGGTTTGGGCGGCGGCCTGTATTTGGGCCAACGTAAGCGCGGGCACGGGCAAAGTGTGCAGCACGTTGCCTTGGGCGTCCCAGCTGTCGGTTTCTTGGCCTAAGGTCAGTTCGGCGCGGTAGACTTTGGGCAGTTTTAAAAAGCGTTCCTGCAGGCGGGTGGCTTGGCGTTCTATCAGCAAAATCAAAAGCCCGGTGGCCATGGGGTCTAACGTACCGCTGTGGCCAATGCACTTGGTGCCCAGCGCGCGGCGTGCGATGGCGACAATGTCGTTAGAGGTAAAGTCCTGCGGTTTGTCTATCAGCAGTAATCCGCCCTGTTTAGTGAGCATGAGAGAGGGTTTCTTCCACCACGGCGGCCAGTTCTTCCGCCACCGTTTGAACGGTTTTGCCCGTTACTTTAAACCCGGCCGCGCGGGCGTGGCCGCCGCCGCCGAATTTTTGGGCGATGGCGCTGACGTCTATTTTATTGCGCGAGCGCAGGTTGACGGATACTTTGTCGGGCTCTTGTTTAATCAGGGCCGACACTTCCACCCCCGGTATCATCGTGGGTTGGCTGACAATGCCCTGCGTTTGGGAAGGTACGGCATTAAGAGGTTCAAAATCGCTTTGGGTCAGCACAATTTCGCTGTATTTATTTTGAAAGCGAAGGTGCATTTTTTCCAGCGCGCGGCCCAAAAGTTTAAGTTCCGTGTAGGATTTTGTGAAATAGATGACTTGGTTTATTTTGTTTACGTCTGCCCCCAGTGCCACCAAGGCCGACGCCACGCGCAGGGCTTCTGCTGTGGTGTTGGTGTGCAAAAAGCGGCCCGTATCGGTCACCAAACCGGTATAAAGGCAGGTGGCTTCTTCGGGGGTGGGCAGCAGGTTGTCGGGGCTGGATTCAAAAAGCTGAAAAATAATTTCCGCCGTAGAAGAGGCAGAAGAGTCAATATGGTTTACGTCGCCGTAAGCGTCGCTTACCAAATGGTGGTCTATATTGACCAAGGTTTTGGCGTTTTGCAGCACGCTTTCCAAATCGCCGCCGCGTTTGCGGTCGGAGCATTCCAGCAAGATGACCGTGTCAAACTGCGGGCGGGGGGGAAGTTCGTTTAAATGAATTTTTTCAAGTCCGGGCAGAAACAGCAAATCGGTCCCCACAGCGGGGGAAGCATAGGCATAGGCCGTCTTGCCCAGGCGTTCCAAAAGCGAACACACCGTCAAGGTGCAGCCCAAAGAATCTCCGTCGGGGTTCAAATGCCCCGCCACAAAGAAATTCTGGCCGTTGGCAATGGCTTGCCAGATTTGCTGAAACGAATCAAGACCCTTGTTCATTTTCGTGCTCTTTTTCAATAATTTTAAAAATGCTTTCCACCCGGCTGGCTTTTTCGGGCGTATTGTCGTATTCAAAACTAAACGACGGAATGCGTTTTAAATGCAGGCGGTGGCGCAAGAGGGCACCCAATTCCTTGCGCAAAAGGGAAAGCTGCTCCTGCGTTTTTTTCTTGTCTTCGGGGCTGCCAAAGACGGAAAAATAAACCTTGGCCGTAGCCAAGTCTTTGGCCACGTGCACGGCGGTAATGGTCACAAACCCGCCAAACTGGCCTGCTGCCGTCATGCGGGTGATGATGGTGTTGATTTCCTGCAAAAATAAAGTTTCCAAACGTTTAATTCTGTCTATCATGGTTTTATTATACCATTTTGGGCAAGGCGCCTTGGCTTTTTTGCCGCCCATAAAAAACCCCGCCGAAGCGGGGTTAAATTATTTTTTCGTATCGCCTTTTTTGGCCAAATATACGTCTACGTCCTGCGTGCTGACCAGGCAGCCTTTGGGCTGTTTTTCAAGCCAGGGCAAAATGCTTTCTATAAAACCTTCTATTTTTTCGGCGGTGTCAATAAATTCCACCTCTACCGGGAATTTTTCCACCAGTTCAAAAAAGCGGGTATTGCGCAGCTCGCTGCTTATGCCGTAACCCATGGCGCCCTTAATAACGGTGGCGCCTGCCACCCCATAGGCCTTGGCTTTGCGTACAATGCTTTCGTAAAGCAAAGCATGGTCCACCACGTCGGTGCTGCTTACAAAAATTTTAAGCAGTTTAATTCTTTTCGGTTTCATAAAGTATTCTCCCGTCCCTGCAAACGCCGCTTTTGCGGTGAAACGGACTAGCCGTTACTTGTATTATAACAATTTCCGTCTGAGAAACAAGCCTTTGTTTGTATTTTGATACAATAACAGCAATATATTGCTTTAGGGGGAAATGCCATGAAACGTTTTTTGTTATGGCTGTGCAGACGTAAACCGGGCCAGGCTAGCGTGTGCAATCAGGCGCGGTCTATACTCATTCGTCCATTGGCGGCTGCCTTGGGGGACGGTATTATGACCACGGCTGCACTGGCACAGCTGAAAGAAGCATTGCCGGGGGTGAAAATAGGCGTGATTGTTTCCGACCGAAACCGGGAGCTTTTTTCACTTTGCCCGTTGGCAGACGTGCTGGTGGAGGACCGTTTAAACAGTGTTTGGGCCCAGCGCGGCAAGTGGGACGTGTATTTGGATTATTCCACCAGTTTTACTACCGCCGGCATTTTGTTTGCCTTTTTGCTTAAGCCTCGTTTTTCCATTGCTTTGGATAAGGACAATAAAAAAGTCTATACGCCCTCTTCCGTTAAGGTGTATGACGTTTATTGCCCCAATACCCCCATGCTGCATTTAAATGCCCGGCTGGCCTTGACGCCTTTTGCCTTTGCCGCGCACGGCAAGCCGCATTATGTTTTAAATCCGCCGCCAAAAAATAATCCGTATCCGGCGGGGAAAAAGAAAAATATACTGCTTTGCCCGTGGGGCAGCACCCGCCATTTGAACGCGGAAACCTTGGCCAAAGCCGTGGCCCTTTGCAACACGGACGGGGTGCGCTTGTGGCTGTTGGACCAAAAACCGGCACAGACGTATTTAAAAGCTTTGCAAAAATTTGCGCCCAAGGCGGAAATTGCCATCGGCCATTCGCCCAGCGTGTTGGATTTTTTGGCCTTTATTTATTATGCCGACGGTCTTTTTGCCATAGACAGCGCCGCCGTGCACGCGGCGTGCGCGTATGACTGTGTGCAAGAGGCTCTGTACAATGACCACAAAAAGAAAATGCGCTGGTATAGCCCGCTTGATTTGCCCAATACGCATTTGGTCTTGTCCGACACAGAAACGGAAAATATTGACGATTTTTCTACCTTTTCGGTGGATACCGTTGCCAAGGCACTGGCGCATTTGCTGCAACGCCTGAAAGCTTAAAAAACATTATTTTTGGGCATAAAAAACCCCGCTTTACAGCGGGGTTTTATGCGTCTTTTTGTAAACTTACATTTTAATGCGGCGGGTGACGTTTTCGTGCTTAATGCATTCAATGGTGTCGCCTTCCTGCACGCCTTTGAAGCCTTATCCCTTTAGGGCATAAAAAACCCCGCCTTGTCGGCGGGGTTTTATGCGTCTTAAACTTACATCTTAATGCGGCGTGTGACATTTTCGTGCTTAATGCACTCAATGGTGTCGCCTTCCTGTACGCCTTTGAAGCCTTCCACCAAAATGCCGCATTCAAAGCCTTTTTCCACTTCTTTTACGTCGTCTTTGAAGCGTTTCAGGCCGCCGATTTTGCCGGTGCCGACCACTTCGCCGTTGCGCAGCACTTGCACTTCCGCACCGCGCACCATTTTGCCGCTTTCCACCAGCGAACCGGAAATAATGCCCGAGCTAAGGCGCATGACCTTTTTAATGGTAGCCTTGCCCAAAGACACTTCCACCACGTCGGGCTCTAACAAGCCTTCCATAGCGGCTTTGATATCTTCCAAGAGTTCAAAGATAATGGTGTAAAGGCGGATTTCAATGCCTTCGCGTTCGGCTTCGGCCTGGGCTTTGTGTTCCACGTCCACGTGAAAGCCGATGACTACGGCATTGCTGGCCTTGGCAAGCAGAATGTCGGACTCGTTAATATTGCCGGGGGCGGAAAGGATAATGTCCAGTTCCACCTCATCGGACGGAATGCGCAAAAGCGCGTCTTTAATGGCTTCAATGGAGCCCTGCACGTCTGCCTTAAGCACAATGGGCAGGCGTTTGACGGTGTTGCCGTCGCCTTCTTCTTTGCGCAGGTTCATCAAAGACACCTGTTTGGTGCGGCGCGCATTGACGTCTTCCTTCAGCGCCAGTTTGCGTTTTTCGGCGGCGTAGCGGGCTTCTTTTTCGCTTTCCATAATATAAAGCGTGTCGCCCACTTGCGGCGGTTCTCCGTTGATACCCAACACCTCGGCCGGCACACTGGGGCCGATTTTTTGGTAGCGCTGACCGTTTTCGTCAATCAAAGCGCGAATGCGGCCATAGCTGGTGCCCACGATAAACGGGTCGCCCACTTTCATGGTGCCTTTTTGCACCAGCACCGTGGCAACGACGCCGCGTTTATTGTCGCGTTTGGCTTCCAAAATAACACCCACGCCCAGGCGGTCCGGGTTGGCTTTCAGTTCCATCATTTCCGCCTGCAGAGAAATCATTTCCAGCAGTTTATCAATGTTGATTTTTTTCTTGGCGGAAATTTCTACAAAAATGGTAGAGCCCTGCCACTCTTCCGGCACGAGGCCGCGGGCGGCGAGGTCTTGCTTAACTCTGTCGGGGTTGGCGCCCGGCAAGTCTATTTTGTTAATGGCCACGATGATGGGCGCTCCGGCGGCTTTGGCGTGCTCCATGGCTTCAATGGTCTGGGGCATAATGCCGTCGGTGGCGGACACCACCAGCACTACAATATCCGTGGCTTGGGCACCGCGGGCGCGCATGGCGGTAAAGGCTTCGTGGCCCGGGGTATCCAAAAACGTCAGTTCCCCGTGCGGCGTGCGCACGCGGTAAGCACCAATGTGCTGGGTAATGGCCCCGGCTTCTCCCGCGACGACGTTGGAACTGCGGATAGCGTCGAGCAGAGAGGTCTTGCCGTGGTCCACGTGGCCCATAATGGTGATGACGGGGCTTCTGGGTTTAAGGCTGGCCGGGTCGTCTTCCGCCTGCATGATATGCAGGGTTTCTTCGTCCAGCTCGGCCGGTTTTTCTTCCACCGTGTAACCGCATTCGGAGCAAATTAACTCCACCATGTCTTTTTCCAAGCGTTGGTTAATGGTGGCAAAGACGCCCATGGTCATTAATTTTTTGATGAAATCGTTGATTTTAAAATTCATCTTTTCCGCCAAATCTTTAACGGTTTCGTTACCGATAAGGCGGACAACTTTGCCCTGCGGAGCAGCCGGTTTTTGCTCGGCTTGCTTGTCCTGATGATGATGTCCGTGATGATGTCTGGGGTGAGCAGGGGCGGCCTGCGGCGCGCTCTGTTGCGGCTTGGGCTGCGCAGGGGCGGCTTGCGGCGCGCTCTGTTGCGGCTTGGGCTGCACGGGAGCGGCTTGCGGCGCGCTCTGCTGCGGCTTGGGCTGAGCAGGGGCGGCTTGCGGCGCGCTCTGCTGCGGCTTGGGCTGAGCAGGGACAGCTTGCGGCGTTTCTTTAGTGGCAGACGAGGTTGTTTCCGTCACAGCCTCTTCCGTCTTTACCGTCTTCTTCGTTGTCTTTTTGGCGGTCGTCTTTTTAGCCGTTGTTTTTTTCGCGGCCATTTTTTTAGCCGTGCCTTCCGTCTTTTTGGCGGTTGTTTAGATCGGAAGAGCACACGTCTGAACTCCA
>CALUQA010000109.1 GCA_944322775.1 uncultured Elusimicrobiales bacterium | reverse complement strand
GTGACATTAAAGCGCCCTTCATTTACTTTACGCGCCGCGCAGAATACGCACACCACCACGCTGGCTACGGCTACTGCTGTTAAAATCTTTTTCATACTATTATTATATCTTTTTGCGCATTACCTGCGCAAACCGGCTTATTGTTTAAAGAAGCCCCACAGGTTTTGGTTGTATACCCACCCGCGGCATACGCCTTGTTTGGGGTCGGCCGGGTCGTCTTCCACCTCAATCCAAGAACCTTTTTTGGAGATATATTTAAACGGATAGCCTTTTTCCACCGTGCAGACAATTTCATTGCTCACGCCGGGGCCTTTGCGCACGTTCAAGTCCACTTTGGCAGACATGCCGCCGTTGGGGCTGAGCAAAGAAGCGGAAATCCAACCGGTGAAACCTTCAAAATCTTTTACCTGTACCCACTGTTTGTCCGAGCTGGTTTTGAGCATCAACAGCGGGGTATATTTCCAGGCGTACCATTTGACGGCGCATTTCGTGCCGGCGCAGGTGCGGATATTGGCTTTTGTCGTGTTAACGCTGGCGTATTTTTGGGCAAACACCGGCGCGGAAACGAAGCACAGCAGCAAAGCAATTGCGGCAATTTTTTTCATAGCGAAATTTCGCCTTAAAAATAAGTACATTCTTCTGCACCCAAAAGTATAGCAAATATTAAGGGGCTTTTTGCAACCCCTGTCCAATAAACCCAAGGCTATAAAAAAGATATAATAAGAAAAAACAACCCTTGGAGACTATCAAATGAAAGAACAAGTACAAGCTGTTATTGACCAAATCCGCCCGATTTTGCAAGCTGACGGCGGCGACATTCAGCTCATTGAAGTCGACGAAAAAACCGGCATCGTAACCGTTGGCCTGCGCGGCCGCTGCGGCGGCTGCCCGGCGGCGCAAATGACGCTTAAAGCCGTGGTAGAACGCAAAATTAAAGAAGCCGTGCCCGGTGTGACGGCAGTGGAACGCGTCTAATGCTAAAAGCGGACCTGCATACCCATTCCTGTTTTTCGGACGGCACCTCCTCCCCGGAGGAGGTGGCGTATAGCGCGTGGAAAGCCAGCGTAAAAATTTTTGCTCTGGCCGACCACGACACCACAGACGGGGTTTTGCAGGCCAAAGCCGAATGCGAAAAGCGCGGCATAGATTGGGTTTGCGCGGTGGAAATCAGCACGCGCGAACATGACCATCTGCATTTTTTGGGCTACAATGTTGACCTAAACAATGCCGGCTTTCAGCAGTTTTTAAAACAAAACCGCGAAAACCGCATTTTGCGCATTAAAAAAATTATTAAGCAAATTGCCGACAGCGGCGTGGACTTAACCGAAGAAGACGTATTTTCGCTGGCAGGCAATACCGTTTCCCGCGCCCATGTGGCAGACGCACTAAAAAAGAAAAAAATCGTTTCCAGCCGCCAAGAAGGCTTCCGCCAATTTTTGGTGCCCGGGCAGGTGGGTTATGTGCCTTCGGCCGGGGTAACGGTGGTGGAAGCCATACGCGAAATTAAAAAAGCCGGCGGCCTGGCCGTAATGGCACACCCGGGGCTGGTGCAAGAGGCGTGGAACTTCCCCGTATGGGTAGAAGCCGGGCTGGACGGGCTGGAAGTGTTCTATCCGTCTCACAGCTATACCTTAAAACAGGAGCTGCTTAAAATTGCCCGCAAATACGACTTATTTGCCACCGGCGGTTCGGATTATCACGGGCCCAATGTCGGGCGCATTACTTCCCTGGGCATGAATATTCCCCAGCCTTACAGCGACCGTTTGCTGCGCAAATTACTCAATAAATAATTTTTTAAGACATAAAAAACCCCGCTCTTTTGAGCGGGGTTTTTGTTTGGTTAATTGTTTGGCAAGGGTTCTGCGTTTTCAGCCGGGGGTTGATTGTTTACATCAGAATCTCCCTTATCGTTTTTATTCTTTTTGAAAGACTCTATCACGCTTAAGAGAGAACTCTTAATGAACTTGACCAACGTGGATTTTTTCATCATGCCTGACGTTAAGGCCAAGCTGGCAATCAAATTGCCCATGGCGTACCAGATGTCCAAGTTCGTGCCGCCAAACCATTCGTTTAAGTGAGAAGCCGGCACCGTCAAACCGCCAGCCAAAGCCATGGTCACGGCCAGCACGACGGAAATTTCACGCTGCAGTTTGGGGTTTTTCTTGGTCACGTAGTTATACATCTGCGAGAAGTAGTTGCCTACGCCCAAGCTGGTAATCACGGCCCCGATGATGGACAGCGTCACATTGCCGCCGGCACCCAGCATAATCACTGTGCCCAAGGCAGACAAGCCGCTGCAGAACAGATACATCGTAGCCGAGCTGATGCGGGTGGCCAGCAGGTTGCCCAACAAGCGGCCTATAATCAGCGGCACGTACAAGGAGACCGCCACCAGCAGGTTGGCCATATCGCCGTCGGAAATCAGCTTATTCAGGTTCATGGCAAAAGCGCTGGAGATGGAAAACTCGTGCACGCTGGCCAACGTCATGCCCAGGGTAATTAAGGCCACGCTGGGAGCATGCAGGAACACCTGCCAAGGCGAAGTAGTGTTGTTTTCCAAGTGGTGGATAGTGGCCGAGAAGTCCTGTGCCAGTTTGACGCCTTCTTCACCGGGCAAAGCAGCCTTTAAGTTCTCGATCACTTCTTTTTCCAAATCGGCCATGACCGTAGAGCGCAAGGCGGCTAATTCAGCTTTCTTTTTGCCTTCTTTGCGGTAGGCTTCCAGCATGGTGCTGGCTCTTTCCTGCACTTTTTTGGCACTGTTTTCCAAAAGATCAGCACGCCCTTGTTCAGAAAGCGCACCGGACGCTTCCGCCTGTGCCAAGGCACTGGCCACTTCGGCCATAATGGCGTGGGATTTGCGCGTGGCTTCCGTCACCGTGGGCACCGTGTATGCGTCACGCAAATTGGCGCGCAGGGTGCGTATGGTTACCCACAGCGAATATAAGCCGAAAATCGGGAAGCTGACGGAATAGACTAAGTGAGAGTCAATGCCCGTCGTCCAGAAAATAGCCTTATTGATAGCCCACGGCAAAGCCAGGAAGAGCAAGGTGCCCAAGTTTTTATACACAAAGCTCAAGTTATACATCAGCAAGTCGCGTATATCTTCGGTATTTTCTTTGTCTTTCTTCCATACGGCTTTCATGCGGGTGACCAAATCTTTAAAGGTGATTCTTTCACCGGTGGTGCCCACTTCGGCTTTTTCTTTTTTCTTTTCTTTAATTTTGCCGCTGTTGGCAGACACTAACATGTTAGAGGTTACCTGCTGCAGCACACTGGCGGCCGAACGCAAGATGAAAGCCGAGATAATGACGGCAATGGCAATTTTGCTGGCGGAATGATCTTGCGCCAACCCGTAGAAACCAACCAAGGGAGGCAAGAAGTTTGCCAAGCTGGTCATAAAGCCTGCCACCACGCTGAGGTGTTTTTCACCCATGCGGCGCAGCACCGGGTTGAGGAAAGAAGCCAAACCCGGAATGACGTAGTTAATAACCATCATCAAGCTGGTAGCAGAAGCAGAGCTAATACCCAAGTCACTATGGATAATGGGCCCCATGGTTTTGCCCAACGAGTTATTGTAGACCTGCTGGTCTCTGTACAGCAAGGCCGCTTTATTTTTGGTAGGCAACACCCCAATGGGGAAGACGGTGGTGCTGTTCTTTAACACCTGCACCATGTTGGCAATCTGGTTTTTGGGCAGGCGGATATATTGGTCCGTAATCGGGTCCGCCGCCACGCTGAAAGGTTTCAAAATGCCCAGCTGTCCGTCTTCCATCAAGACGACACGGGCCTGCGGCGGCAAGTCTTTTTTGCCGATTTCCACTTCAATGGGCAAGGCTTGCATACCGTCGGCCGTATATAAGGGGGTCAACACCGTTTTTACCGCCACATTGGGCCGATGCTGCAATTTAATGCGGAAGGGCGTGGGCAATTTGGCCTGCACAATCAAATTGGTAAATTCTTTCCACTGCTGCGGCGTGCCCAAGAATTTAAAGAAGAAGTGAGACATCGTCTTAGGCTCTTGCGTTCCGTTGCGCAGCTGTGCGTGGAAGTTTTCGTTAAAAGTAATGCGGTTGTAACCGTCGGCTTTAATGCGCGGGTCCAGCACCAGGCTGACCGGCAGTACCGTTTCTTTGCCGTCTTCGGTTTCCACATACGTTAAGCGGAAGCCGCTCTGCGGCATAAAGTCATCGCCTTGCGGCATAGAAAATACTTCTTGGGAAGAAAGCGGATTGGAAATATCTTCTTTGCTAAAGTTCACCATCGGCAAGGCAAACAGCGACAACACCGCGCTTTTAATATCGGCGGAGGAATTGGAGGAAAACTCTACACTTAAATGCCCCGATAAATATTTGGCAAAAGCCTGACGTACGGAAATGCCCGTGCGGCTGGCCTCTAAAACAGCGTCCTGATAGGCTCTGCTTACCAATTCGGAGGCTTTTTTAACGGCGCGGCTGTTTCTAATCGTGTTCATTGCCGTGCCCAAGCCGTTCATGCTTAATACTAAGCTGCTGGACAAGCGGTGGCGTAACGCAGTTTCAAACACCTCGGCATTAAAAGCCCCGTTGGGGAAGAAGCGTTCCCATGCGGCACGCTGTTTGGCAAACACAGCAGCCGGGTTTTGGGCGGCTTGTTTTTGTTCCTCAGCCTTGACGGCTTGCACGGTGGCTACTTCTTGTTTATAGGCATCGTCTTGTTTTAAATAATCTGCCACAAACTGCGGCTGAGAGAATCCTTTGCCCGTAAAGAAACGCGGGGAGCCAAGCTGACGCCACGTTTCCGGCGTGGCCACGGCCGGCACAAAGGCCAGCAGCGGGAAGCGGGAAGCTTGGCTGACCGGCACGGCGGCTTTGGCAGCCGTGCCCAGTCTTAAAACATTGTTAATCGGCAGAACAGACGCCGTATTTACGGCAGAAGTCGCAGGCAAAGTCCATGCCGGGGCGGCGCCCATTTTCAGCAAGGAAGTCCCCTGGGCAAACACTTGTTCCGTGCGCACCAAGTTGCCAAGACCGCTTTCGGCCTGCAGGACAGCCTGCATACCGGCGGAAGGAAGCGGCGTCATATTCAAAGACAGCGCCAAAGCTGCGGTGGCCGTTTTGCGTCTGAAAGCGCGGGTTAAATCGCCAAAAATTTCTTTTGTGTCATACCAGACATTCGCCCCTTTGAAAGATACATCATCCCACAAAGTTTTAAGAAACGAAGGTTTGCTGGTGGTAACGGTCGGGTTAACCGGGCGCCAACCCATTACTTTTTGACCCAACGAATTGGTCACTTCGGTTTGCACCCAAGTCGGTTTAATGGGTTTGGAAGAGGAAATCGCCGGGCCGGCAACTTTAAAATCTGCCGCGACAGCCATACGGGCGGCTTCTTTTTCGGCCTGCGCCGCCTGCCATGCAGAGGTTTGGGCCGCTTTGGCGGCTTCCGCTTCCTGTGCGGCGGCTACCCACTGTTTGCCAATGGCTTCTGCCTCGGCACTGCTTACGGCCGCTGCGCGCGGAGCGGCAGGGGCCGGGGCCGGGGCGGGTTTGGCCGCACTGGCAGCCGCAGCGCTTTTGCCGCTGGTGCGGGCAACAGTTGCCGTTTTGGCAGAGGCTTTAGCACCCACTTTGCCGAAATTGCGCAACTTGGCCACCATTTTGACAGAGCCGTTGACGGCCGACTTAATCAGCAACGGCAGCGTAATAATAATAGTCAAAACGTCCAAAGCACCTAAGCCAAAATTAATTTTTTCCTGCCGGCTGTACTGCGCAAATTTGTTTGTGTCTTTCTGCTGGTAAGCAGCGGCCTGCGCTTGGCTGAGGGCGCCTTTGTGCACCAGGGCCATGGCGGCACGCGCTTTCATGCGGCGCTGAGTGCCTTCGTTCATGTCCGTATAATTGGCGCTCAACAAAGCCTGCCACAAGGCCACCGCTTTATCTCCCAGTGCAGAAGAGGCAAACTTGCCTTCATTGGCTAACAGCACCCCTTCCGCCAACGGCCAGTTATAGCCTTGGGAGGTTAAAATGTCTTTGGCCAAAGCGGCACTTTTGTTATTATTGGCCGCATCGTTAGCCAACAAAGCGCCGATATCTTCATACACGTTGCCCATAGGCAGCTGATATTTGCCGTCGCTGGTCAGCGGCTGGGCGGTGACGATTTTTAAATCCAAATTGGGATAGTATTTAGAAGCGGTCGCTTCATCTAAATAAGCATAGCGGGCGGTATAGTTGTCCAAATGGCGGCCGGAAGAAGTTTGTTCCTGCGCCAAGCGGGAAAGACCTTCAAAAGACACATAAGCTAAATTGCCTAAAATCTTATCGGTGGTATTTTGGCGGGCATTTTCTTTAAGGAATTTTTTAAGCGTTTCGTAAGAGTAAATGCTGTTAATGCCCATCAGCAACACGGCCCCTTGATACACCACCAAAGAGCCCAGCCCTTCGCGGTGTTTGGCCGTCATAAAGTTATAGATACCGTCTACGGCTTTTTTGTCATTGTGCTGCACGGCCAGCACTGCCAAAGCTTCCAGCACGTCGGTGCTGTACTGGCACATAGGCACCGTGCGCAAGTTGTATTCGTAAGCACCGTTTACGTTTTTGCTGTCCACGTTGCCCATTTTGACGGCTTTGCGGTTATCTTTGCACAAGCCGTCGCGCTGCAGCATTTTGGTTAAAAATTCGCGGGCCAGCGCTTCGTCTTGTTTAGACACGCCATACGCGGCAATGGCTTTTACGATTTCCGTGCTGGTGCCCACCATGTTGCCCCCCGCAACATATTCCGAACGGCCCAGCTGGCGGTTCCAAGAGGTTTCCACGTCCCAGTCGTCGGTTTGTTTGCTCATGCCTTTTAAATCCATGCGCAAGCCGGCCCAGGCCCAATTTTGTTTGCTCAGTTCTTTGCCGCGGTATGTTCCGTTTTCGTTCGGGGTCCCCTGATAAATAAAATCCAAACGAGGCAAAACGGGCACATAATGATTGGCCGTGCTCTGGGCGGGCCCGATGGTGGCACCGCCGCGGCGGCGATATTCGGCAGCGGCCTGTTGTTCTTGTCTTAAAATTTTATTGATGTGTGCAACGCCTTCGTCTACTTTGTCCTGCTGGGCATTGGCTTGTGCCTGCTGCACACTTTCTTTTAAAGCGGTCTCCACTTTTTCCACTTTCTGGGCGATTTGTTTGCTTACCACAATTTGCGGCCGCACCACCCGCGTATTATCGCTGGGCATCGTATAGTCGTTTTGGCGCCGCCAATCACCCGAAGAAAGAGAGATTCTTTTCTTCTGGATACGGGAAGCTTCCAACGCCTGAGCGTACGAGGGAGCTACGCTGGTGAACAGAACGGCAAAAGACAAGAACACAGATAGTATTTTAATCATGGGGGACCTCTTGTTTATATTCTGCTAGATTAACAGGCCAAATAAAAGGGCCTAAAGTCCTATTATTGTATAGGTATTTGGCCCTAGATATAATTTGCCTGCAAATCTTGCGTAACGGCTTATGTGTATTGTTGGGTAATAAACGGCTGGGAAATATATTTACGAATGAATGGAAGTATAAGAGAAAGAGGAAAAACGTATTATAGGAAACGACTTTCCGCTTGTCTGCCGGTACTAAGCACCGCGTCAGCAAGCCGGAACGCACCCCAAAGGTTGTTGTGCAAATCATACATTCTCCTTTTGTCCTTCTCCGCTAATATTATATGAAATAATCCAACCGGCGCGCCCGACAAAAAAGGCCTACCCATGTGGTAGGCCTAAAGTCCTATATATCGTCGTAAATTTTTAAATAAATTTTAAATTGGGATACTTCTTTTTTAGTTCGTCTGCCACGTTTTGCGGCACCCATGTCTTGGGTAATTTGCCATAGCCGCAAGCCGCTTTGACGGCCGAAGAGCTAATGTCTGCCAATTGGGGGTCGCAAGGCAGAAATACCGTCTGAAGACCGGCAAAAAAATGCCGGCTTAAACGGTGGTTTTCCAGCTCGAACTCACAGTCGCGCCCATTGCGAATACCCCGTACGCAAACGGACAGGCCGTGCTTTTGCATATAGTCTGCAAGCAACCCATCGCTATGGTCCACACTTACGCCATCTATTTGTGCCAGTTCCAGGGTTTTTTTGATCATGTCTTGCCGTTCCTGCACGGAAAACAACGGTTTTTTGCCCGGATTTACCAATAGAAGCACCACCACCCGGTCAAACAGCTGGCGCGCACTTTTTACTACGGCCAAATGGCCTTGGGTAAACGGATCAAACGTTCCCTGATAAACAACCGTTTGCATATGTTTTGTTTCTCCCATTGGGGAAAGCCTTTATATTATGGTATCATAATTTTATGAACAGAAACCCGCTGGGCAATGAAATTTACTATAAACGCACCCGCCCGCAAACGCCGGACGTGCGCGGCGAATACTTCCGCGATCAGACCAAAATTATACACTCTCTTCCCTTTCGCCGTTTAAAACACAAAACGCAGGTATTTTTTGCGCCGGACAATGACCACATTTGCACCCGCATAGAACATGTGCTGCACGTGGCCACCATTGCCGCCGCCATTTGCCGCGGGTTAAACCAAAGCGGCAACTGGGCCCTGGACCAAGACTTGGCCTATGCCGTGGGCTTAGGCCACGACATTGGCCACGCCCCCTTTGGCCACGAGGGAGAACGCGCCCTGGCCGCCTGCATTGCCCCCAAACCTTTTTTGCATGAAGTAAACAGCTACCGCGTGGTGGAATATTTGGCCAATTATGGGGAAGGACTTAATTTAACCTATGCCGTAAAAGACGGCATTTTGTGCCACTGCGGGGAAGATTTTGCCACCACCGAGCTGCGCCCCACCCACACCCCCAATGATTTGGACGCCATACAAAGCCGCCGCTGTCTGCCCACCACCTATGAAGGCTGCATTGTGCGCGTGGCTGACAAAATAGCCTATTTGGGCCGCGATATTGAAGACGCCGTCAAAGCCGGCTTAATTACTACTGAGGACATTCCTCAAATTGTCCAGCAGGAAATCGGCACCTCCAACGGGGAAATTATCAATACGCTGACCTTGGACTTAATTGAACACTCCAAGGATAAAGATTTTATCGGTTTTTCGCCGGAAAAGACGGCTATTATTTCCGAACTGAAGAAATTTAACTACGAGCGCATTTACCACAACGAACAAATGCGCCAGCGCAAAGAAACCATAGACAAATGTATTGCCGATTTGTTTGATTACTTCCGCACCATTTTTGGCCGCTACGGCTTTGACTATGCCGCCTATGAACGCGAAGGCAAACAAACCGCCACCAGTTTTGCCAACTATATGGCTTCCATGCAAAAAGCCTACCATCAGGACCCGACCTTGCGCGACACGATTATTACAGACTACATCGCCGGCATGACAGACTCCTACGCGTTAAGCGTTATGGAAGACGTGATACTGCCCAACTCCATTAAATTCTTTAATTAAAAAAGCCCCGCTCTTGCGGGGCTTTTTGTTAGACTAGCGAATAAGAAAAGGGGCTGCTTTGCCTATCATGTTGCGCACCTGCAGCATGGTGGCTTTTTCGGCGCTGCCTTCCGGCGCCATGCGCCACAAAGCATCGGCGCGCTGCCACATGTTTTGTCCGCCGGCACTGCATTCTCTAATCAATGCATCACGTTTAATTTCCGCCACCATCAGGTTTACGCCCGTAGATTTCAGTTCTTTGGTTACGTCCTTCATCTTTTTTCTTAAGGGAGACGTTATAAACATCCGCATAAAAATGCCTGCACGGTCATAGGAAATCAGGCTCATCCACGGGGTTTCCCCCGCTTTGTTTTTTTGGGACATCAGCACGTCACGCTTACTGTAAGCTTCCGTATACAGGAAAGAAAATACTTCGGCATTGGCCGCCACATGCAAAACATTATTGCCATGAGCGTCTGTCTGAAGCAAAATGGGGTAATAATAGCCGCCTTTGCTTTCAAAATGGCGGGCATTGGCTTCTTTGGCAAGCAGGAGGCGAAGGCCTTTTAAATCCCCTTCGCGGGAAAGCCGAATAATCTGCGGTTCCTCTTGGTTCTGCTGCTGATTGGGAGCCGTAAAATAGCCATACGCTTCTGCCGGATTGTATTGGGCAAAAGCGCCGGTGCAAACCCCTAACATCAAAACGATTAAAACAATATATTTTTTCATATAACCCTCTTATATATAGGATATATTTCCGTCGTGGCAAGAAAAAGGGCCCTAAGGCCTAGACGCAAAAAAATAAGGGCCTACTTTCGTCTGGGCCCTTAAAAGCAATAAAAAACCCCGGTTTAACCGGGGTCTAAATGGAGCGGGCGAAGGGAATCGAACCCTCGTCTCAACCTTGGCAAGGTCGTGTTCTACCATTGAACCACGCCCGCATAAATCTTTGCCTAAAGAAATTATAGCAAATTTTATTTTAAAAGTGTAGCAGAAATATTTTTAAGATATGTATTCTCTGCCACCGCTTTGCGCACATTGGGGTTTTGCTTAAGCGCCGCCAAAGCCGGATTGGCATTAATCAGCTTGGCCGCTTCGGCAGGATGGTCGCGGTAATATTTAACCGCCTTGCTGATTAATATATACGAAAATAAGCGGCTGCCGGCCAAGGCGCTTACCAACTGCTGCGAGCTGAGCACCTTTTGCACTATCTCATTAGACAAAAAAGCGTTTACTGCCGTCTGGTCGGCCATTACTTTTGCCAAAGCGGCCGGATCTTGCAACAAGGGGGCCACGTCGGCACGGGCAATAAAAGCCTTGGCCGTATTGTCGTTATTAAACAGATAGCGCAGCAAATCCGGGTCGTCTATGTTGGAAGACACGTTAATGGTCAGTGCATAGGGGGCTTCACCTATAATTTTATAGTTATTGGGCGTCAGCGCGCGGTAATTGTAGCGGCTGATGACCGGCAGCGTCGTGCCCAATTCCTGCACGGTTACGTTGCGGTCCTGCCCTTCGCGGATTTGAATATAGCGCGTGCCGCTGTTGGGGTTAAAATCGGCGTCAACGGCCAGCCCTTTCAAAACGGTGGGATCCAAAAACGCGGCAATGTTGTCTGCCCGGTTACGCGCACTGGACACAAACCACACCGTCAACAACAGCAATACCACCACCGCGACACTTGCCAAAAGCAAGGGACGGTTCGTGTCGTTTTTTTGCGGGGCTTCAGCCACCGGCTGGGCCGCCTCCGAGTTTGCATTCTTGCGGAACTTTTTCGGGTTGCGCAACAGCGCCATCAGTTTTTCTTTATCCATACCGATATTGTAACAAATAAAATAATCGCTATGGCAAGCGCTTTTATGCACCATCTGTGCCGCAAGCCAGGCACAACCCCCGCTGCATTTTGTATATTTTAAATATGAAGTCTTACACAGAATATTTAACCGTTTGCACAGACAAACGCTACGAAATCGTCAACATCACGCCGCAGGTGGAAAAAGCCTTGGCCAAAAGCGGCATACAGGAAGGCTTGTGCCTGGTCAACTCCATGCATATTACCTCTTCTGTATTTATTAACGACAACGAACGCGGTCTGCATGCCGACTTTTTGCGCTGGGCGGAAAAACTGGCCCCCTACGGCATAGACAAATACCAGCATAACCTGACCGGCGAAGACAATGGCGACGCCCATTTAAAACGCACTCTGTTGGGGCGCGAAGTGGTGGTGGCCGTCACCAAAGGCCGGCTGGACTTTGGCCCGTGGGAAACCATTTTTTACGGCGAGTTTGACGGCCAGAGAAACAAACGCATTTTAATTAAAATTATTGGGGAATAACTATCAAAAAAACTATTTTTTATCACGACACCGACTGCGGCAACGTGGTCTATTACGCCAACTATTTAAAATTTTTTGAAGAAGCCCGCACCCTTTATATGGCCGAAAAGGGCTTTTCCGTGCCGGCCTTAATGCAACGCGGGCTGTATTTTGTGGTGGCCCGCCAGGAAGTGGAATATAAATTCCCGGTACGCTATGCAGACGTGATAGACGTCAGCACCAAAGTGCTGGAAATTTCCGACATTAAAATTGTGTTTGAAAACATTATCACCAACCAAAACGGCCGCCTGTGCACCAAAGGCAAAACCGCCTTGTGCTGCGTAGACAAAAACGGGGTGCCCACCCCCATGGGGGCCGACGTTAAAACCGCCATGGCCTGCTAAGCCCCTTTAAAAAACCCGCCGAAAGGCGGGTTTTTTATGTTCATTTTTCCAATTGTTTTTATATAATAGTCGTTTATTGCAAAATTTTTATTTTTAACCGAGGAGGGGCTTATGATACCCAGAACAGCCGAAGAAAAAGAAAAAATTAGATATATATTGGACTTAACCAAAAGCAACGGAATCCAAATTATTAAATTGTGGTTTGTGGACATTTTGGGCAATCTAAAATCCCTCTCTCTTTCCCACCGCGAATTTGAATACGCCATGAACGAAGGCATGGGCTTTGACGGCTCTTCCGTGGAGGGCTTTGCCCGCATTTACGAGTCCGACCTGGTGGCCCTGCCGGATTTGGACACGTTTCAAATGTTCCCGCCCGAGCTGACTGGCGCCCCCATCGCCCGCTTTTTCTGCGACATCAAAAACACCGAAGGCGAACAGTTTGAAGGGGACCCGCGCTATATCCTTAAAAAAAATCTCGCCGCCATGAAAAAGGCCGGCTTTGACGCCTTTATGGTCGGGCCCGAACTGGAGTACTTTTATTTTAAAGACAACAAACACCCCGAAACGCTGGACTTTGGCGGTTATTTTGACACCATTCCTTTAGACTCCTGCTATGCCGTGCGCCGCCAAACCATGCTGATGCTGGAAAAGCTGGGCATTCACGTGGAATATTCCCACCACGAGGTGGCACCCTCCCAGCACGAAATTGACCTGCGCTATGACGAAGCCATGAAAATGGCCGACCAGGTTATCACCTACAAAACCGTGGTCAAACAAATCGCCGCCGCCAACGGCATGTACGCCACCTTTATGCCCAAGCCCTTGGCCGGCATAAACGGCAGCGGCATGCATGTGCACCAGTCGCTTTTTGCCAAAGGGGAAAACAAATTTTTTGACGCCAAAGACCCGCTCTTTTTATCCGACGTTGCCCGCCACTATATTGCCGGCATTTTGGCTCACGTCAAAGAAATTTGCGCCGTCACCAACCAGTGGGTGAACTCTTACAAACGCCTGGTGCCCGGTTATGAAGCACCTTCCTATATTGCCTGGGGCCGCAAAAACCGCAGCGCGCTGGTGCGCATTCCGCAGGCCAAAGCGGGCAAACCCAATGCCACGCGCATAGAGTGCCGCTTCCCCGACCCGGCCTGCAACCCCTATTTGGCGTTTGCCGTCATGCTGGGCGCCGGTTTGGACGGCATTGCCAAAAAACTGCCCGTGCCGGAAATGACGGAAGAAAACATCTTCCACATGACCCCGCAGGAAAGAGCCCGCCGCGGCATTGGCACGCTGCCGGCCTATTTGTATGAGGCCATCAACGAAACGCGTCATTCCCAGCTGGTGCAAAACGTCTTGGGCAAGCATACGTTTGAAAAGTTTATTGCCAATAAAGACATTGAATGGGACCAGTACCGCACGCATGTGTCCAGCTACGAGTTGGAAAAATACCTCTCCGTGCTGTAAAAGACACTTCTTTTTAAGCCCCGCCGCAAAGCGGGGCTTTTTTGTCAAAATCTAACAATTATTCTTAATTTTCTTCCGCTAAGCCCCCTATAAT
>CALUQA010000108.1 GCA_944322775.1 uncultured Elusimicrobiales bacterium | reverse complement strand
CAAAAAACGCCACGAAGGAATGCTTTTTTAAACTTCTTTCCAAAGGACTTGCCATGAAAAAACTATTTTTTGCTTTCCTTTTTGCGGCTCTGTGCGCGCTGCCCGCTTCGGCGCAAACCGTGCGCGTGCTGCTGGCGGAAAATTTAAAAAGCGCCCAAATAAAAAACTCCGGTTTGGTGTCCGTGTATGCGCCGGGCTCTTCCAAAAAATTTAAAGTAAGCAAGCCCGAAACCATCACCGTGCAGGCCCTGGGCGGCGGCAAAGTGCGCATTGGCGCTTTGCAAAACAAAGGGGCTTTGGTCATCGAGCCGGCCAAAAACGTAACGCTCACCTTTCAAAAAAACAGCTACACCGGCAAAATTTACGCCGTTCCTTCCGGCAACACCTTCAAAATTGTGGAATACACCGACATGGAAGACTACCTCTTGGGCGTGCTGCCTTATGAGATGAGTTATTCCTGGCCGCTGGAAGCGCTGAAAGCCCAGGCCGTGGCCGCGCGCACCTATACGCAAATGGAAATCAAAAACAAAAAGAAACAAGATTTTGATTTATACAGCGACGTGCGCAGCCAAATGTATAAAGGCTCGGGCAAAACTTATGAAAGCGTGCGCAAAGCCGTCAGCGCCACCAAAGGACAGATTTTAACCTATAAAGGCCAGCCGTTTTACACCTATTATCACGCCAACTGCGGCGGCGGCACCGACGACGCAAAAAGCTGGACGGGCTCTTCCGCCCCGACCATAAAACCTTTGCAGGGCGCTTCCTGTTCCTACGACAAAGACAGCAAAAGCTACAGCTGGACCAAAACCGTGCCGCAAAAATCCATAGACCGCTTTGTCAACAGAAACGGCTTAAAAGGCAGCGTCAAAAAAATAAAAATCGGCCAGCGCAGCCCCAGCAAACGCGCCGAAACACTGGTGTTCACCACCAACAAAGGCAAAAAGGAATTATCCTGCCCCAAATTCCGCTTGGCCGTGGGCAGCAGCGTGCTGAAAAGCTGCAAAATAACCGATGTGGACAAAGCCGCCGGCGGCTTTAAATTTGCCGGCCTTGGCTACGGCCACGGCGTGGGCATGTGCCAAGACGGGGCCAAAGGCATGGCTTTGGCCGGAAAAGATTATAAAAAGATTTTGTCTAATTACTTTCCTTCTGCAAAAATAACGGAGAAATAACATGGCTTTTGAACGCTTTAAACAATTTAACATTGACCCGCTGATCGCCAAGCAACCCGCCACCCCGCGCGACAGTTCGCGCCTGATGGTGCTGCACCGCGACACACAGACCATAGAGCACCGCATTTTCCACGATATACACGAATATTTTAACCCAGGCGACGTGCTGGTGTTAAACAATACCAAGGTTTTTCCGGCCAAGCTGTTTGCCCACAAAAAAACGGGCGGCAAGGTGGAAATTTTGCTGGTACGCCCGCAAAAAGACCCGCATGTGTGGACGGTGCTGACGCGCGATTATAAAGAAAATGCCGAGCTGGATTTTGGCGACGGTCTGACCGGCCAAATGCTGGGCAAGACAGAAAATAACGAAGTGCTGGTGCGCTTTAATCAGGAAGACATTTTGCCCTATTGCCACCGCCACGGCCTTATGCCGCTGCCGGTGTATATTGAAAAAGCCCGCAAGCACGAAGGCCTAAGCCCCAGCCTGGCAGGCGACAAAGAACGCTACCAAACCGTGTACGCCAAGTATGAAGGTTCCATCGCCGCGCCGACGGCCGGCTTTCACTTTACGGAAGAACTTTTGCAAAAATTAAAAGACAAAGGCGTAAAAATTGCCTATATTACCCTGCATGTGGGTTGGGGTACGTTTAAACCCCTGCGCGGCGAACCCGAGCAGCACCACATGCTGGCAGAGCTGGCCGAAGTCCCCCCCGAAACGGCGGAAATCGTCAATGCCGCACGGCGGGAAGGCAAACGCATTTTTTCCGTCGGCACCACCAGCACGCGCACGCTGGAAAGCTTTACCGAAAACGGCATAACGCAAAGCGGCAAAAAATGGACGGATTTGTTTACTTATCCGGGCTATAAATTTAAAGCCATAGATTGCTTTATTACCAATTTCCACTTCCCCGACTCTACCCCGCTGTGCATGGTAACGGCCTTTGCGTCGGAAGATTTCATTTTCCGCGCCTACAGCGAAGCCGTGGAAAAGAAATACCGCTTCTATTCCTTTGGCGACAGTATGCTTATTCTGTAAGCCCGCCGCTTTTTAAAACGTGCAAGCGCCTTAAAGGCCTTGCACGTTTTTTTTATTGACAAAAAGCATTTTATTTACTAACCTTTTTTATATAGATTAAATAAACAAAAAGATTTATATACTGTTTACATACGATTTTCCCGGGGGGGAGAAAGGGTGGCAGTATAAACCTAAAAGGGAGCGCATATCCTGCATGTGAAAAGCGTTCCCTTTTTTGCGCCCCATTTTCTGCTGTTCGTGACGGCCACGGCCGGCCCAGCAGGGTCGGCCGGCAAAATTTCCGGCACTTCTGCCGCACGCTAGGCCCGCGTAAGGAGCCTTGTGCATATTTGGCCGCATGCATACGTTTCTATCTTTTTCCGTCCTCTTCTTGGGCGGCGCCACAAGACGCCCCTCAAGCCTATATGATAAAATAGATATATGATTTTCCCCTTTCATATTCTGACTAAAGACAGCAAAACCAAAGCCCGCACGGGCATTTTGTACACCAAACACGGCGCCGTACACACCCCCGTGTTTATGCCGGTGGCCACGCAGGCCAGCGTAAAAGCGTTAACCTCGGCCGATTTGCGCGAAGTGCACGCCGAGTGTCTGCTTTCCAACACCTATCACCTTTATTTGCGCCCGGGCACCAAAACCTTGCAAACATTGGGCGGGCTGCACAAGTTTATGAAATGGGACGGCAGCATTTTGACCGACTCGGGCGGCTTTCAGGTGTATAGTTTGTCGCAATTTCGCAAAATAAGCGAAGAAGGGGTGCTTTTCCGCTCCCACCACGACGGCAGCAAACACCTCTTTACGCCGGAAAACGTGATTGAGTTTGAAAGTGAAATCGGCTCTGACATTTGGACCATGCTTGACGTGTGCATTCACGCCAAAGACCCCTCCAAACGCGAAGCGCGCCTGGCCCTGGAACAAACCAAACGCTGGGCGGAACGTGCCGCGGCCCAATATCAAAAGACCGTACCCCAACAGCAAATTGTGCAAAATGCGGACGGCTCTTTTACTGTGGGCAACTCCCTGCTGTTTGGCATTATTCAGGGGGCCATTTTTACGGATTTGCGCAAGGACGCCGCGCAGCATATGGCGTCTTTACCCACGCACGGCTATTGTATAGGCGGGCTTTCTTTGGGTGAAACGCAAGAGCAGATGAACGACTCCGTCCTGGCGGTAACCGACAATCTGCCCGAAGAAAAACCCCGCTATTTTATGGGGCTTGGCACACCGGTGGAAATTTTAAACTGTGTGGAGCGCGGCGTGGATATGTTTGACTGCGTATGGCCCACGCGCGTGGCGCGCAACGGCATGGTCATGACGGAAGAAGGCCGCCTAAACATCAAAAACGCCTGCTTCCGCTTGGACGAAAGACCGCTTGACCAGCATTGCGACTGCTTTGCCTGCCGCAACTATTCCCGCGCCTATTTAAGCCATTTATTCCGCAGCGGGGAACTGACCAGCCACCGCCTGCTTTCCATGCACAATATCCGCTTTTTAACGCGTACCATGGAAAATATCCGCAAGGCAATAGAAAACGGCACCTTCTCTTCTTTTAAAGAAGATTTCATCAAAAAATACCAATAAACCCGCTTTGCGCGGAGGCTAAAAACTTTAAATCCCGCCTTGTATAGGGCGGGATTTCTATGCCAAATAAAAACCCGCTTAAAGCGGGTTTTAAATTTATTTTTCTTCTGCCGGGACCGGCTGCGGCTGTGCTTTCTTTTTGGCTGGCGGCAGCAGGGCAAACATAAAATAAGTTTTCAGCAGCTCCAGCGTAAAACAGGCAGACACAAAAACATATTTATATACGTCCATTTCTTCCAACGTAAAACCGCCTTTTACGGCGTATATTACCTGGCCCAGCAAACGCAGCACGGGCACGAACGTAAAATCCACATTGGTTGCCAGTGCAATGCCCGCCTGCAGCAAAGACAGCACAAACACCATGCGCTCTTTAATCAGCAGAAAAACAACCTGCCCGGCATAAAGGATAAGAAAACCCGTATGCAGGCGCAGCAAAAGCCCGTCATGGCGCAAATCACGGCAGACGAAAATCAAATTAAATATCATTCCCAAAAAACAGAAAATCCATATTAATTTGAGCCAAAAGTTTAAGGACCAAAATTGTTTCCAAAGCCAACGCATCAGCCTACACGCTCCAAAGACAGACTATGTTTTTGTTCCTGCACGTCAAAAGCCAGGGCTATCAGTTCGTCCAACACCTGCGGATAGGGCACGCCCGAAGCTTCAAACAACTGCGGATATAAACTGGTTTCGGACATACCCGGCATCGTGTTAATTTCCGAAAACCACACACTGCCATCTTGTCCCACCAAAAAATCGGCCCGGGCCAAACCGCTGCCGCGCAAGGCTTTAAAAATTACTTCGCTGTACTGGCGGATATCGGCTTGTGTTTTTTCGGGCAAATCGGCCGGCACGCGCGTTTCGCAGCCGCCGGCGGTAATGTATTTGGCCTGATAGTCAAAAAACTCGCTTTTGAGTGTTTTCAGCTCGCCGCAGAGCGAAGAACGCACCTGTTCTCCGTCCCCCAGCAAACCGCAGAAAATTTCGCGCGGGTTTTCCACCCCTTTTTCCACCAAAACGTCGTTATCAAAGCGAAAAGCAAAGGCAATGGCTTCATGCAAGGCGGAAACCGATTTTACCTTGGTTACCCCCACCGAAGAGCCCAAGCGCACCGGTTTGACAAAAAGCGGCAGGCCCGTTTGCTGGGCCCAGTGTTCCAGGGCGGATTTGTCGTAAGTCACCCCGCGGGAAAGTTTTTTGTAAGGCAGCACGGGCACGCCTCTTTTCCAGGCGGCCACTTTAGACACTTCTTTGTCCATCGCCATGGCGGAAGCCAGCACCCCGCAGCCCACATAAGGCACGTTTAAGGCTTCCAGCAGGCCCTGCATGGTGCCGTCTTCCCCATTGGTGCCGTGCAGTACCGGGAAATACACTTGCGGGCGTATAAACTGTTTTGTGGCAAACACCCATAAACTGCCATGGTGGCTGATGACCGGCGTGAGAGCTTCGTCCGTAGCGGCAGCCGGACCGCAGGCCTTTTGCAAAAACCACATGCCTTCTCTGTTAATAAAAACGGGGATTACTTCATATTTGCCGCTCTCTTGCAATACGCGGCACACCGTCTGCGCGCTGTGCACAGACACTTCATGCTCGGTAGATTTACCGCCGTACAAAACGGCTACTTTTACTTTCTCTGTCATTTTTTATCCTGTGAAAAAGCCTGACTTTCATCAGGCTTGGAAATGTTCAAATTATTTGTCTTCGCGGAAGATGGACCATTTCATGCGCCCGATAAAACTGTCTGTTTTCTCCAAAAAGTCTTCTCCGTTGTACAAATCTTCCTGCGGGGCACGCTGGGCCACGCGGATTTCGGGCAAGTCCGCATCGGTTTGCAGTTTGGAATGCAGGGTATTTTGCATTTCCACCGGGGCTGTTTCCGGCGCGGCCGGTTCTGCAGCCGGCTTAATGGCAGGTTTTTGCGGCGTATGAGCTTTGGGCAACGGCTGGCGCACCGTAACCGGTTCGCGCACGGCCGAAGGAGCAGGCTGGGCCGGTTTGCCGTTCTGGCGGTTCTTTTTAAGTTCTCTGTTTTCTTCGGTCAGCACGGCAATTTTATGTTTCAAATTCTCAATAACGGCATCGTTTTGCTCTATCTTGGTCAGCAAAGCCTTAAAGTTTTCTTCCAGCGTTTTCTTTTCGGCGCTGACGGAAGACAAAGCCTCCTGCGCCTGCGCCAAACGCAGGGAAATATCTTCGTGCTCTTTTTGCAAGCGCTGCATGCGGTGCGTAAAAGCGGCCAAACGCGCCTGATTTTGCATATCGCCTTCTTCGCGCAGCTGCGCAACGGAAGCCTGCAAGTCTTCCAGCTCTCTGGTTTTGGCTTCGTACAAAGCGGCCAACTGTTCGCGTTCTTCGGCCAATTTGTGCAGTTTGAGGTTTTCGTTTTTAAGCGCTTCAATTTCTTCCACTTGCTTCATGCAGGTGGTGGAAATTTCGTGCAGCTGGTTTTCCAGCGTGGTCACTTTTTGTTCATACTGGCGCTTGATGGAAATAATGCGTCCGTCAAAATCAAAAGATTTAAAGCGTTCTTCCGCCGCAGTCAACGCGTCGCGCAAAGACAAAATTTCTTTGGCTTGCTCGGCCGATTTGCGCAAGGCCTCCATTTTTTCTTCCTGGGCGCGTTTGATTTCACGGTCCAGGGCCACATTGACGGCCTTTAATTGGGAAGCTTTCTGCTGCAGACTGGAAATAATGCGAGCTTTTTCTTCTCTTTCCCCATGCCACTGCGTGGTGATTTGTTCTTTTTCGTCGCGCGCTTGCTGCAAGTCGCTTAACGCTTTTTGCTTATCTTGCTGGGCAGCATGCAAATCCGTAAGGGCTTTTTCTTTTTCGTCACGCGCGGCATACAAATCGTTTAAAACGTCCTCTTTTTCACGGCGGGCGCTGCGCAAATCGGAAAGGGCTTTTTCTTTTTCGCCACGGGCCAAATCCAAATCAAACTGGGCTCTTTCTTTTTCGCGGCGGGCTAAAGATAAATCGGACTGGGCCTTGTCTTTTTCGCTGCGGGCTGCCTGCAAATCTGCACTAACGCGGCGGTTTTCTTCCTGCTGGGCTTGCAGCTGCTGCAGGGCTTTTTCTTTTTCGGCCCGTTCGGCATGCAGTTTGGCCTGCTGGGCCACACGGTAACTTTCCGGCCGGTAATGCGTCATGGCCAAATATTCTTCGGCCGACGTTTGCACCGTCGGGGCCGCATCAAAAGCACGGCCGGGCGCGGGCGCCGGGTCATACACGCGCGGCGTTTGCTGCGCGCGGGAAAGATTTTCCACACTTTCTTTTAAATTGGCAATTGTTACGGAAATATTGGCAATAAAGGCATCTTTGCTTTTGCGGTTTTCTTCCGTAGCGGCGCGGTTGCGTTCCAGCTCGCGCATAATGGCCTGGCTGACCGCGGAAGAAGCTTCAAACTTATCTTCCAGTTCGCGGATTTTTTCTTCCAGTTTTTCAAAGGTGTGTTGGTATGCTTCCTGCTTGGAAGCCGTCGTGTTTTTGCGTTCGTCGCGGCGTTCTGCGCGAGGGGCAAAAGAGTGGTCGGCGGAGGATACATCTTGGTTAAATTTTTCCAAGAAGCGCGCAATATCGGTTTGTCCGTCTAACTGGTTGTTTTCAAGCGCCATAAATGTTCCGCCGTAAAATGGATATACTAAATTTAATCACAATCGGACTTTTCTGTCAATCCCTTACGCGCGCGAAGATATGCCGCCAAATAAAAAGACCCCGTCACCAGCACCGCTGGGCAGGCCTTCCGCGCCGCCTGCAACGCAGTAAAAGGGCGTGCATAAAAAAACAGTTTCTCGTTGTGTCCGTTTGGGTTTATCAGGTCGGGCAAAGCTTTTTTTATCTCTTGCAAAGAAGCGGCCCGCGCCGAAGGCGGCAGCGTGATATACACTGCTTTAAAATGCTCCAGCAGCAGGCGCAGCATGGAAGGATAATCTTTATCTTTCATAAACCCGCACACCAAAGCGGCATTGTTTGCCCAAGGGCTGCGCGCAAAAAAATCCGTCAATCCCTGCACCGCCTGCGGGTTATGCGCCCCGTCAAAAATAACGGTTTTTGTTTTTTGGCGCAGCACCTCAAAACGGCACGGCACCTGCACGCAAGCAAAAGCCTTTTTAATAGAAGCGTCAGCAAGGCCCAGCTGTTTGCACACAGCGTACACCAGGCAGGCATTTTGCGCCTGCTTTTCCCCCAGCAAATGCAGAGGCCAGCGCTGCGTGCCCTTGCGCAACATAAGCCGCCCGCGGGCCCAATCTGTTTTTTCCGCCGCAAAAGGTTCCCCCTCTCCAACAACATGCAGCGGGGCTTTTTGCGCGCGGGCTTTTTGTTTTATTTTGTCCAACGCTTCCGCCGGCAGGGGCGGACAAAAAACGTCCGTCTGCGGTTTGATAATGCCGGCTTTTTCATAGGAAATTTGCCCAAGCGTATGGCCCAGCCATTGGCAATGGTCCAGCCCGATAGAGGTTATCACGCTGGCCACCGGCCGGCAGACATTGGTGGGGTCTTTACGTCCGCCCAGGCCCGTTTCCAGCACGGCATACTGCACGTTTTTTTCATGGAAATATAGGAAAGCCGCCGCCGTGATAATTTCAAAAAAGTTCAGCGGTTTTTCTTCCGCTTTCAGCACGCGCTGGCACAGACGCGCAAAATCTTTTTTGGAAATATTTTGCCCGTTTATGCTGATGCGTTCCTGAACGGAAAACAAATGAGGAGAGATAAAAAGCCCCGTGCTAAACCCGGCCTCCTGCAAGGCTTGGGCACACAGATAACACACACTGCCTTTGCCATTGGTGCCCGCCACGTGAAGAATGCGGTATCCGTCTTGCGGGTTGCCCAGGCGGGCCATCAGGCGTTTGAACCCGTCAGGCCCCGCCCCCACATTTGCGCCGCTGCGGGCAAGCACCTGTTTTAAAACGCGGTCAAACGTCATAAGGCTCCTGCGGGTTAAAAGTCGTCTTTGTCGGGGTTATAGCGCGTCACCTTGGCGCCCAAGGCATTGAGTTTGCCTTCGGGGTTTTCGTAGCCGCGGTCAATGTGATAGACGCGTTCAATTTCCGTAATGCCCTTGGCGCACAAACCGGCAATCAGCAAAGCAAAGCCGCCGCGCAAATCCGAAGCCATCACATGCGCGCCGGACAATTCCTTTACGCCGTTGACGCGGGCAATGCTTTTTTCGGTAATAATATCCGCCCCCATACGCACCAGTTCGGGCGCGTGCATGAAGCGGTTTTCAAAAATATCTTCGTCTATTTCACTGGCGCCGTCAGCCAAGGTCATCAGCGTCATCCACGGGGCCTGCAAATCTGTGGCAAAACCGGGGTAAGGGGCAGTTTTCATGCGCATAGGTTTTAAGGGCGTGTCATAAGGTTTAATATGCACATAGTCGGGGCCGATTTCCATCGGCACGCCCGCTTCCTGCAAATAATCCAGCAAAATGGAGTTGTGTTCCGGCACGCAGCCGTCCACTTTTACGTCCCCGCGCGTGGCGGCGGCGGCAATCATATAACTGCCGCTTTCTATGCGGTCGGCCACCACCGTATGTTCCACCCCGTGCAGACACTTCCGTCCGCGCACAATTAAGCGGCCCTTTTCGTCATTAATCACTTCGGCGCCCATTTTGTTAAGCACGGCGGCCACGTCGTCAATTTCCGGTTCTTTAGCCACGTTTTCCAAAACGGTTTCCCCCTCAATCAACGCCGCGCACATCATCAAATTTTGCGTGGCCCCCACGCTGGGGAAGCGTAGCGTAATTTTGGCCGGCGCCAGCTCTTTGGCAGAAAGCACCACGTTGCCGCGTTCGGTTTGGCATTGGGCGCCCAGGCGTTCAAAACCTTTTAAATGGATATCGACCGGCCTCGCCCCCAAGGCACAACCGCCGGGCAGCGGAATGACGGCTTCTTTAAAGCGGGCCAACAGCGGTCCCGCCACCCAAAAACTGGCACGCATTTGTTTGACCAGTTCATAAGGCAGGGTATTTTTCAGTTCGCCGTCAGCCGTGATGGTGACGGTGCCGTTTTCGTACTGGGTTTTTTTGCCCAGTGCATTCAAAATTTTAAGCGTGGTGCGCACGTCGCGCAAATTGGGCACGCGGTGCAGAATAAAAGGTTCGTCGGTAAGCAAAGAAGCCACCAAAATGGGCAGGCACGCATTTTTGGAACCGCTCACATGCAGGGTGCCTTGTAGTTTTCTGCCGCCTTCCACCAAAAATCTGTCCATGTTTTCTCCTATATTTACAATCTGATAAATTATTTAAGCCGCGCAAAAACAAAACGTTCTATGCCGGCAAAATCTTTTTTTATGCCGCCTTCCCAACGGTGGCCGTCAAACAGCGCGCACACGGCGGCGGCTTCGCCTTCGCCTATTTCCAGCGCCAGGGTGCCGCGCGGGTTTAAATAATCCGCCGCCACCTGGGCAATGCGCCTGATAATGTCCAGCCCGTCGGCTCCGCCGTCCAGGGCCAGGCGGGGCTCCTTATGCACTTCCGGCGAAAGTGCCGCCAAATCCCCCGTCGGTATATAGGGCGGGTTGGAAACAATTAAATCAAACGTGCCGGATACGTTTTCAAACAAATCACTCTGCAAAAACTGCACATGCTCCTGCAGTTTGGTCAGGCGGGCATTTTCGGCCGCCAGGTGCAGGGCGTCTGGCGAAATGTCCGCCGCCACCACGCGCCCGCGCGGAAAGCGCGCCGCCAACGCCAAGGCAATGCAGCCGCTGCCGGTGCATAAATCCAAAATATCCGGGGCGGCTCCGCGCTCAAACAAATTGGCGCAATACTGGGCCAATTCTTCCGTCTCCGGGCGGGGCGCCAGGGCACGGCTGTCGCTGTGCAATGTTAACGAACAAAAGTCTGTTTCGCCCGTAATATAGGCCACGGGCACGCCGTTTTTTTTCTGCTCAATAAAAGACCAAAATTTTTCTTGCTCCGGATGTGTTACCGGCTCGTCTGCAAAAGCCAGCATGCGCGTGCGCGTTAAGCCCAGCACGGCGGAAAGCAAAAACTCCGCCTCCGCCCGCGGCTGCTGCGTGCCGGCCTTCTGCAACTGTTCTTCTGCCTGTGCCAGCAAGGCGCGGCGCGATAGTGTATTCATAGAGTGGGCTGTATTTTTTGCACCAATGTCTGCAATTCTTTTTTATCAAAAATATTTACGTCCTGCGGATCGGTTTTGATAATGAAGGCCTTGGGATTATTGGGTGCGTTATAGTCGGAAAATGTATTGTAAAAAATGAGCGACGGCTTTTGAAAGCCAGAGGCAATATGCACCACCGCCGTATCCGGCGTGACGACCAGCGCCGCCAAACGAACCCATTCAAACAGTTCAAAAATATCGGCCGTTTGTTTTACAAAAACGTTCGGCATACCCTTAAATGCTTCCGTCAATTCCTTTACGTTATGTGCCATGGCCGGCACCACAAACGGGCAATGCAGCAGGGCCAGGGCCTGGCAAATTTCTTTCATGGTATCGGTGCGGAAGCGACGCGGCGCCACTGAGCCGGAAGGGTTAAACAAAATGTATTTTTGGATTTGATGTGCTTCCAGCCATTGCGTTACGGTTTGACGGGCAGAAGGAAGAATGGGTAAGTCGTAGGATTTGTCTGGCTGGGCAATGCCCAACAGTTTTAAAATGGCCGCTTCATGCTCACTGCCGTGTTTCGTCGGTGCGCCAAAGGGCTTTAGGGGCGAGGTAAAACAATCCAGCACGCGTGAGCCGCCCACAATGCGTTTAAACATACGCCAGTTGAAAAAGTCTTTGTCGGAGCTGTCCAGCACCAAGTCAAACTTGCGCTTGCGCAATTTAAGGGCCGCCAAAAATAAGCTTACCCAGCGCTGGTTGGGGCGGATAATGCGCCGCACCGGCAGTTTAAACACTTCGTCCACATAGGGATTATGTTTAAAAAAATCATAGGCCGAACCAAAGCAGGCCACGGTAATTTTAACCTGGGGATTTTCTTTTTTAATTTCGCGGTAACAGCAGGAAGAAATCAGCGCGTCGCCCAAAGAGCCTTCCCCGCGGCAGACCAAAATATTGTGCAAATCACGCACGTGAGGGATCGTTTTCATACCCACATTGTACAATACTTATAACTCTAAATTTTTGAGTTTCTCTTCCAGGCGCAATTTGCGCAAATCTTCCAAAATGGGGCCGATGTTACCTTCCATAATTTCGGTGATATTGTGATAGCTGATGCCCGTGCGGTGGTCGGTCACGCGGCTTTGCGGAAAGTTATAGGTGCGTATTTTTTCGCTGCGGTCGCCGGTGCCCACCTGGCTTTTGCGCGCGTCGTAAATTTCTTTATTGCGCTTTTCTTCTTCTATTTGGTAAAGCTTGGCTTTAAGCATGGCCATGGCTTTTTCGCGGTTTTTGCCTTGGCTGCGTTCTTCGCGGCAGGACACCACTACGCCCGTGGGCTTATGGATAATGCGCACGGCCGTTTCCACTTTGTTTACGTTCTGGCCGCCGGCGCCGCCGCTGCGGCAGGTTTCCAGTTCCAAATCTTCGGGTTTAATTTCAATGTCAATGTCTTCCGCTTCCGGCATGATGGCCACGGTGACGGTGGAGGTATGCACGCGGCCGGACGTTTCCGTATCGGGCACGCGCTGCACGCGGTGGGTGCCGGCTTCGTCACGCAGCCAGGAATAGGCGCCTTCCCCTTTGATAAACATGCTGACGTATTTGCAGCCTTTTAACCCTGTGGGGGTATATTCCAAAAGTTCGGTTTTCCAACCTTTGGAATCGGCAAAGTGTTGGTATACGCGCAAAAGTTCTGCGGCAAACAGGGCCGATTCTTCGCCGCCGGCGCCGGGGCGAATTTCCAAATAAATACTTTTGGAATCGTTGGGGTCGGGCGGGATAACCAACACGCGCAGTTCTTGTTGCAAGGCAGGCAGTTTGGCTTCCAGCTCGGCCAATTCTTCGGCGGCCAGGGCGGCCATTTCTTTATCGGTGCCGTCTTTAATAAGGGCTTTGTCGCCTTCTATAGATTTTAAAACGGCATTAATTTCGTTTTCTTTTTCTATGATGGGTTTTAAAAAAGCGTGGCGTTTGGATTTTTCCATCAATTCCTGCGCGGACAAAGAGCCGCTCATCAGTTCCTTTTCCAAGGCGTGGTATTCTTCAATATATTTGGCGGTATCCATATGTATTCCTTGCCCGCTGCGGGCAGATAACAAAAAACAGACCCCCGTTTAGAGAGTCTGTTTTTTTAAAAAGCATTGCTATTTAGCGGCTTTTTCTTCGGTTTTGGCCGCTTTTTTGGCCGGAGCAGCAGCTTTGGGGGCCTTTTTGGCGGAAGCAGCTTTTTTGAGCACTGCTTTGTTGGCCAATTTGGCTTTGGCTTTTACTTCGGTTTTCGGTTTGCGGGTTACGGTCTTGCCGGCCGTGGAAGCAAAACGTTTATTGAATTTTTCCACTCTTCCTTCCGTATCCAGCAATTT
>CALUQA010000107.1 GCA_944322775.1 uncultured Elusimicrobiales bacterium | reverse complement strand
ACAGGCGTAAGCAAATGTTTTCTGCCGGCTTTGCGGTGGGTATATTTACCCTTGGCGGTAACGCGGAAGCGTTTTTTGGCACCGCTATGGTTTTTCATTTTAGGCATTTGTTTTCCTCTTATATAATATCGCGCCGATTAGGCGCCCCTCCCCTACGCAAACCGTGCGCGGGCAGGCGTTTTTACCTTAAAAGAAAGTTAGGCTTTGGGCACAAACGTCATGGACATGCGGTTGCCCTGCTGCTGCAGGCCGCCGTCCACATTGGCCAAAGGCTCCAGACGTTTTGCCGCGTCTTGCAGCATTTGCATGCCAATGTCTTTGTGCTGGTTTTCGCGCCCGTGGAAAACAACCACCAGGCGGACCATATCTTTCTTTTTAAGAAATCCTTCTATTTGTCTGAGTTTGACGTCCAAGTCGTGCGGAGCAATGCGCGATTTAATGCGCAACTCTTTAAGGGTTACCTTGCTCTGTTTTTTCTTGGCGTCTTTGCTTTTTTTGCTCTGTTCGAAAACATACTTGTTGTAATCGAGTATTTTGCAAACAGGCGGCTGGGCGTTGGGTGAAATTTCCACCAGGTCCAGCTCTTGTTCTTTGGCCATGGCTACGGCCTGAGCAGTAGGCAAAATGCCTACCATGGTACCGTCGGAGTTAATCACTCTTACTTCTGCGGCACGGATATTGCCGTTGCGGTTGTATAAATCTTTTTTAAAGACTCTTCTGTTATCAAATCTGGCCATTTATATTTTCTTTGCAAAAAAAATCGTCCTTCTTCAGGACTCTTTTATTATACCAAGTTGCCGCAAAAGGTGTCAATTTACTCTTGCGGGGGGTTAGCGGCACTAAAAAGAAGCTTTCCGCCTTGATACAAACGCCACCCTTCAGGCAGGCGTTCCAGGCGCACCTTATCCTTTTGCCAATAGGGGCCTTGTTCCTTAAAAGCGCGCTTTAATATAGTAGACGGTCCCAAAGCCCAAAACAGTTCTGCCTCCGCGCCGTCTGCCGACAAAATGACATACGCGCGAGAGGACATCGAAGTGGCCGAGGAAAGGGCAATTCCTTCTTCCCACGGGCGCAGGCATTGGCCGCGCAACGCAGAATAGGTATAGCCGGCAGAAGCTTTACAGCCGTGGGTGTCTCTGTCTGCCCCTACAGCCTTTTTCTGCTGCAAAGAGCAGGCCGCCCCCACACAAAAACACAGGCACAAGAGCAAAAGACTTCTTTTCCTCATATTTTCATTATAACAAAAAAGCCCCGCCGCTAAGGGCGGGGCTGCAACCCTTAAAAAGGTTTAGTGGCTAAAATGCTGGCGGATATTGCCTTCTTTGCCGGAGCGGTTGACCACATTGGGGTAACCTTTGTACGTAATGAAGCTGCGTTTGCCGGCATCGGCATTGAGCGTATCGGTGGCTTGCACTTTTACTCTGGAAGAGTCGGAAGCCGTTACGTTGACCGTATCGGCGCGCAAGTCATCGGCTTCCAGTTCGGAAGAACCGGACGCGTCCAGCGTAGCCGTCAAGGCAGTGCCTTTCAGTTCCACTTCGCTATTTGCAAAAGAAGAAGCCGTCACCGTTCTGCCGGAGAATCCGCTTACGGAAGCCTCAGAGCGGTCCTCTGCGCGCAACGTTACGGAGTCGCAGGCGGTTCTTTCGGCTTCAAAAGAGGCCGTGTCGCGCGTGTCTGCGGTCAAAGCTTGGCAGGCCAGGCTGTCAAACTCGATGCTGCCGTCGCCGGAAACACGGGCCGTCACATTGGCGGCATTGGCAGAGGAAATGGAAATTTCCCCTTCCCCATCGGCAGACAGCGTCAAATTGCCCGTGCTGAGCAAGCCGCGCACGTCCACTTCACCGCTTTGGCGCACGTCAATGCTGTCCAAAGACGGAGCAACAACCGTTACTTTCAAGCGGCGTTCGCCCATCACGATTAAAGGATCTTTGTAGTTTACCGTCAGCGTTTTCCCGTCGCTTCTTACTTCCACCAGGTCAACGAGATTGTCCGAACCGTAAATAACGGCCGTAGGCGTTGCGTCCGCCCCTTGACGGAATTCTACCTCCGCCTGTCCGCTAACGGACAAAGCGGTAAAAGGCGCCAATCCGTTTACTTCCTGGGTCACGTAATTCCGGCTGGCGGTCACATACACGGGTTTGGCTTGGGCAGGCCAAGCAGAAACCAGCGTCAGCGCGCAAAGCGCAAGTGCTACTTTTCTCATGTTATTTCTCCTTGAGTTAAGGCCTTGTGTAAGGCCTGATTTGCTTTGAGCCCGTATCACATGGGGAGCTACGCTTTAACACTTCATCCTTCCGTAAGCTTTCCCAGGCGCGCGGACCGAAAGCATTTCATTGTAACAAAATTTATTGCAGAAAAACAATAATTTTTCTTAATAAACTTTTTCTCGTAGAAAAAATAAAGCCCCGCAAATGGCGGGGCTTTTGAAAAATAAGCTCGTTTGTTATTTGTAAAAATTTCTCCAAATTTCCCTAATAGAGTAGAACGCAGACTTTTGGGTTTCTTTTTGCTCACGCTTCTTGGCAGCTTGTGCGGCGGCTTCTTGCTGGTCCATAAGCTCCGCCTTTTTTTGATAGGCTTGTGCTTCTTCTTCACGGTTTAAAGCAGAGCAAATCAAAGAGGCTTGATCATAATTCCAGGCAGAAACTTCTTTGTTCCATTTTTTAAACATGGTTTTTAACAAAAGCAACTGCTTGCGCGCTAAATCGGGATGAGCACGATATATGGCAATCATTTCTCCTTCCGAATACGGGGTGCTCCCCCAGGAAGGACCAAACAATTTATAGTCCAGCAAATACAATTGCAACTCATAGATTTCTTTATAATCGGAGCGCAGTTTTTTGGCTTGTTCCAACACGCGGTAGGCTTCATCGATTTGGATGGGTCCTAAATCCACGCCTTCTCCGTAATCGTTGCTCATAATCAACAGCCCATAGTTAAAAACAGCCGCAAAATTATTGGGATTGTTTTTCCACATTTTTTGCGCCTTATAAAATACGTTAATATCGGCTTGGTTATCATACCAGTCCAATCTTTCGGTATAAATAAACAGTGTCGGCATTTTATCCCATTGCAAAACTTCCATTTTTTGTACTTTTTCCTGCAGTTGCTGCAACGTATACTCCTGCCGGCTACCCGCTTGCAGCGGCAGCGTTGCCAACATCAAAAATGCCACTAACAACAGTATTAGTCTGTTTTTCATATTTTCTCCTTGGTCTCTCCTTATTTAAATTATATATTTTCACACGCAAAGATACATGGGCCATCGGGCCCAACGATATAAAAAAGAGGACCTACTAAAAAATAGGTCTTGTTGCCCATTTGCCTTTATGCGCAAGAAGGCCCAAATATAGTAAAATAAAATAACTTTATACGAGGTGCAGAACGATGAGCAACAGAAGAATGGCCAGAGAATGTGCTTTGCAATGCCTTTATTATGCCGACAGCGCCAAAAAGCTCGACGGTGAAGCTGTGGCCCCTTATGCCGCCGATTTTCAGCGGGAACTGGGGGAAAATTTCCCTTTCTGCCAAGACCTCGTAA
>CALUQA010000106.1 GCA_944322775.1 uncultured Elusimicrobiales bacterium | reverse complement strand
TTTTATTTTCTCTGGGGGTTACGTTCCGCAAAGTTCGCCTGGAAATTGAAAAGATGGTCGGCGTGGGGGACGCCATCATGCTGTTGGGGGAAATTCCCTTCACGCCGCGCGCCAAAAAAGTGCTGGAATACGCGGTGGAAGAGTCCCAGTCTTTGGGCATGGAACACATCGGCACCGAACACATTTTGCTGGGCCTGGTGCGGGAAGAAGAAGGCATGGCCGGCACCATTTTGCAAAACCTGGGTGTCACCCTTAGCGCCGTGCGCGAAAGCACCCTGGGATTTTTGGAAGGCGCCCAGCCGGAAGATTTAACCGAAACGTTTACCGCCTCTTCCTTTCAACCGCAGCAGGACGAAGAGCCGGAAGAAAAACAAACTCCGCGCCAAGCGCAGCGTGCGGCCGCACCCAAAAAGAGCAAAACGCCCACGCTGGACGAATACACGCGCGACTTGACGGCCCTGGCTGCCAAAAACACCTTGGACCCCGTCATCGGCCGTGAAGAAGAAATTGAACGCCTGGTGCAAATTTTGGCCCGCCGCACCAAAAACAATCCCGTTTTAATCGGCGAGCCGGGCGTCGGCAAAACCGCCATTGTGGAAGGCCTGGCCCAAAAAATGGCCAATAACGATATTTCCGACGTACTGGCCGGCAAACGTCTGCTGGCGCTGGATTTGGCTTCCGTGGTTGCGGGCACCAAATACCGCGGGGAATTTGAACAACGCCTTAAAAACATTATTGACGAAGCCGCCGAAGACAAAAACTGCATTATTTTTATTGACGAGCTGCACACGCTTATCGGTGCCGGCGCGGCGGAAGGGTCCATAGACGCTTCCAACATGTTAAAGCCCGCCCTGGCCCGCGGCGAAATACAGTGCATCGGCGCCACCACCTTTGACGAATACCGCAAATATATTGAGGCCGACACGGCTTTTGAACGCCGCTTTCAGCCCGTTACGGTGGAACCGCCCGACGTGGCCCAAACGGAAGAAATTCTGTCCGGCATTCGCCCCAAATATGAAGAGCACCACCATGTGCGCTATACAGACGCCGCCGTGCATGCCGCTGCCGCCATTGCCGACCGCTACATCACCGACCGCGCTTTGCCCGACAAGGCCATAGACCTTTTTGACGAAGCCGGCGCCCGCGCACGCCTTAAAAATGCGGCTTTGCCGCCGCAAATCCGCGAGCAGCAGCAAAAATATCAGGCAACCGTGGCGGAAAAGAATGCCGCCATTGCCGATAAAGAATTTGAAAAAGCCGCCCAAATCAAAAAGCAGGAAGACCAACTGAAAAAACAATTGGACGAAATGAAAGAAAAATGGCAGGCGCAGCGCGCCGCGCAAAAAGTGGAAGTGACGGAAGAAGACATTGCGCTGGTGGCCTCCAAATGGACGGGCATTCCCGTTACGCGCATGACGCAAAGCGAAACGGACAAAATTTTGCATATGGAAGAACACCTGCACGAACGCATTATCGGGCAGGAAGACGCCGTGCGCGCCGTTTCGCAGGCCATACGCAGAAACCGCACCGGCTTGGGCAACCCGCACCGGCCCATTGGCGGCTTTCTGTTCCTGGGTCCCACGGGCGTGGGTAAGACCGAGCTGGCCAAAAGCCTGGCCATGTTCCTTTTTGGCGACGAAGACGCCATGGTGCGCATTGACATGTCGGAATATATGGAAAAGTTCGCCGTTTCGCGCTTAATTGGTGCGCCTCCGGGCTATGTGGGTTATGAAGAAGGCGGACAGCTGACCGAAGCCGTGCGCCGCCGCCCCTACAGCGTGGTGGTGCTTGACGAGCTGGAAAAAGCCCACCCCGACATTTACAACATTTTGCTGCAAGTGCTGGACGAAGGAGCCCTGACCGACAACTTGGGCCACCGCGTGAGCTTTAAAAACTGCGTCATTATCATGACGTCCAACGTCGGCGCGCGCGAAATTACCAACAAAGGCTCCGGCTTGGGCTTTACGGCCTCCGCCACGGCCGAACAGCAGTATGACGAAATGCGCAAATCCGTCATGGACGAGGTGAAAAAGACCTTTAACCCCGAGTTCATCAACCGTATTGATGAAATTGTGGTGTTCCACTCTTTAACCAAAAAAGACATTGGCGCCATTTTGGATTTGCAACTTAAAAAAGTGGTCAATAAACTCAAAGACCGCGGGCTGGACTTGGAACTGACCCCCGAAGCCAAAGACTATTTGATTGAACAAGGCTTTGACGAAAAGTATGGCGCGCGTCCGCTTTTGCGCACGCTGCAGCGCCTGCTGGAAGACCCGCTGGCCGAAAATATTTTGGTCCAGCAGTATCCCGAAGGGAGCAAAAGTATTGTAAACTTTGATAAAGAAGCCAGAAAACTCGGTTTTTCAAGCGCAGCCGCCTCTAAGCCGGTGGCCGCATAACCGTTTTGTATCGGAGGAAACATGGACGCAAACAAACAAAAGGCATTAAATTTGGCCTTGGGCCAAATTGAAAAAGCCTTTGGCAAAGAAGCCATCACCACTTTGGGCAGTGCCAACGTAAAAAAAGTGGACGCTATCCCCACCGGGGCTTTGTCCTTGGACTTGGCCTTGGGCGTGGGCGGCATTCCCCGCGGGCGCGTGATTGAAATTTACGGCCCCGAAGCCGGCGGCAAGACCACCCTGTCTTTGCATGTGGCGGCCCAAGCGCAGAAAAACGGCGGCGTAGTGGCTTTTATTGACGCCGAACACGCTTTGGACCCCGTTTATGCCGCTTCCATTGGCGTAAACGTGGACGAACTGCTTATTTCCCAGCCGGATTCGGGCGAACAAGCCTTGGAAATTGCCGAAAAATTGGTGCGTTCCGGCGCCGTGGATTTGATTATTATTGACTCCGTGGCCGCCCTGGTTCCCAAAGCCGAAATTGAAGGCGAAATGGGCGACGCGCACGTCGGTTTGCAGGCCAGACTGATGAGCCAGGCCCTGCGCAAGCTGACCAGCATTTTAAACAAAACCAAAACCAGCATTATTTTTATTAACCAGCTGCGCCAAAAAATCGGCGTGATGTTCGGCAACCCCGAAACCACCCCCGGCGGCTTGGCACTTAAGTTTTACGCTTCCGTGCGCATTGACGTGCGCCGCATTGAAAACCTGAAAAAAGGAGACGAAATTATCGGCACCCGTGTGCGCGCCAAAGTGACCAAAAACAAAGTGGCGCCCCCGTACCGCCAGGCCGAGTTTACCATGCTGCATGGGGAAGGCATTTCCCGCGAGGCCTGCCTGTTGGACAAAGGCGTAGAATCGGGCCTGCTGGAAAAAAGCGGCAGCTGGTATCTGTACGGCGACGAAAAACTGGGCCAGGGGGCCGAAAATGCCCGCCAGTATTTAAAAGACAACCCGCAGTTGGCGGCCGAAATTGAAGACAAGCTCTACGTCAAATATTTGGGCCACCACTATAACGGCGGCAAAGTAACCCCGCAGGAAAAAGAAGCCGCGGCTGCCCAACCGGAAGCCAAAGCCAAAACTGCCAAAAAATAGTTTACGTTACACCCAAAAACACCCCGCCAAAAGCGGGGTGTTTTTTATTTGCAATTTATTATCTTAACGCGCTTTTCATAGCCGCACAGAACGCCCTGGAAGGAGAGGTGCAAATTGTTTTGCCCGGGGATACGGGATGCTGGTCATAAAACAGGGTAATTCGTCCTTTATCGGTATTGCCGTTGCAGGAAGATGTACCGCGTCCATTTTGACCGGGACAATAATGCACTTCCAATTGACGCACCGGAGAAGGGTTTCCCCCGCCGCTGCCTAAATTATCCAGCACCCAATCATCACCGCATAATATCTGATTTTTAATAGTGGAGCCACCATAAATTCGGCAACCAGAAGGAACAGATATGTCTAAATTTTCCAAATCTAACGTGTAATTTCCGTTAGCCATATAATAACGTTCTTGCGCGTCTTTTATAGCACGGGCGGCAGGCATAAAACTCATTACTCTGCTGGCCATAACTGCTGTTTCATACTTTGGCAGCGCAACTGCCGCCAATATGCCGATAATTAATACCACTACCAAAAGTTCAATAAGCGTAAAACCGCTTGTTTTTTTATTAGCTTGTTTGCAATGTATTTTCATACGAATATTTTATCAAATACATCTATATCCTTCTGTTTCTATTTTCTTTTACTGCCAAAATTTATAATATTATGTAAACTAAATGCCACGCCGCGGTAGGTTGGCAAACAGCTGTGCAAGAAGGCCTGCTATAATGGAACCCATACTGGACGATTTTAAAAATCATTTGTCGTTTGAACGCCAGTTAAGCCCCAACACGTTAGAGGCCTATGTGTCCGACGTGGCCCATTATTTGGAATATTGCGCCGCCAATGAACTTTCCCCCTTGCAAGTGCCGCCGCAGTTTTTGGACAGTTACACCTATCAGCTGCGCAGCATAGAAAAACTTTCCGCCGCCAGCGTGTTCCGCAAGCAGGAAGCGGTAAAATGTTTTTATAAATTCCTCATTATAGACGGCAGAATAAAAGAGGACCCCACCCGCTTTTTAAAATCCCCCAAGCTGCCCCAGCGCATGCCGGAGCAACTTTCCCGCCAGGAAATGGAACGGCTGCTTTCTTACCCGGCCGAAAAATTTGACGAGGTGCGCACACTGACTATTGTGGAGTTGCTTTATGCCGCCGGCCTGCGCGTGAGCGAGTTGATTAACCTGCAGCTGGAAAACGTAAACACGGACGAAGGGTGGGGGCTGGCTTTTGGCAAAGGTGGCAAGCAGCGTTTTGTGCCGCTGCACCCGGCCTGCTGCCAGCGGCTGAAGCACTATCTTTCCGTGCGGGAAGCGCATTTTGCCAGCAAAACAAACGTAGCTTCTGAACTTTTTTTAAACCGTGACGGCAAAAAAGTAAGCCGCCAAAGCGTGTGGAAAGATTTGGCCGCCTTGGGGCGCAAAGCGGGCATTGCCCAGCCGCTGCACCCGCATTTGTTCCGCCATACGTTTGCCAGCCACCTCTTGCAAGGCGGGGCAGACCTGCGCAGCCTGCAGGAAATGCTGGGCCACGCCAATTTGACCACCACACAAATTTACACCCATTTGGACGTAAGCGACTTAAAAGAAAAACATAAAAAATTCCACCCGCGCGGCTAAAAAACCGCGGGGCGCCCGGTCGGGGCTTTTCCCTCTGCCGGGGGGCTTATTTTTTGGCTTGAAAATTGTTAGAATAACCTTATGAGTACCGATAACTTCCAAGACATTGATAAAAAACAACAAGCGCGCTGGGAAAAGGAAAAACTTTTTGCCAGTCCCCGCATGCCCAAAGGCAAAAAATTCTATTGCCTGGACATGTTCCCCTATCCGTCCGGAGCGGGTTTGCACGTAGGCCACCCTGAAGGCTACACCGCTTCCGACATACTAACGCGCTATAAACTAATGAACGGGTTTGACGTACTCCACCCCATGGGTTGGGACGCTTTCGGCCTGCCGGCCGAAAACTATGCCATTGCCACCGGCATTCACCCGGCGGTAACCACGCATAAAAATATAGACAATTTCCGTCGTCAAATTAAGTCTTTGGGCTTGGCCTACGACTGGGACCGCGAAATTAACACCACCGACCCCAGCTATTACAAATGGACGCAGTGGATTTTTCTGCAGCTGTTCAAAAAGGGCCTGGCTTATGAGTCCATTGTGCCCATCAACTGGTGCCCTTCCTGCAAAACGGGCCTTGCCAATGAAGAAGTATTCAACGGCAAGTGCGAACGCTGCGGCCACACCATTGAACGCAAAATGCTGCGCCAATGGATGCTGAAAATTACCGCCTATGCCGAACGCCTGCTGGAAGATTTGCAAGGGCTGGACTGGCCCGAAAGCACCCTGGCCATGCAGAAAAACTGGATTGGCAAAAGCAAAGGGGCCGAAGTTATCTTTCAAATTGACGGCACCAAAGACAAACTGACCGTTTTTACCACGCGTCCGGATACGCTGTTCGGGGCGACGTATATGGTCGTCTCTCCGGAGCACCCCATCTTGCAGCGCATTGTAACCCCGCAGCAAAAAGACGCCGTGGCCGCCTATCAGGCACAGGCCGCTTCCAAGAGCGATTTGGAACGCGCCGATTTAAACAAAGAAAAAACCGGCGTGTTTACCGGTGCTTATGCCATTAACCCCGTTAACGGCAAAAAAATACCGGTGTGGACGTCCGACTATGTGCTGATGGGTTATGGCACCGGGGCCATTATGGCCGTGCCGGCGCACGACGAACGCGACTATGCCTTTGCCAAAAAATTCGGTTTGGAAATTATTGAAGTCATTAAATCCGACAAAGGCGTAAAAGAGGAAGCCTTCACCGGCGACGGGGAACTTATCAACTCCGGCTTTTTAAACGGCCTGCGCGTGCGCGAGTCCAAAGCCAAAATGATTGAATGGCTTAAAGAAAAAGGCTTTGGCCAAGGCAAAACCATGTACAAAT
>CALUQA010000105.1 GCA_944322775.1 uncultured Elusimicrobiales bacterium | reverse complement strand
AAATTCTACCTTATTCTTTGGTGCCTAATAGGAACGGCAAGAGAACCCTGATGGCGAGGATATAGTAAATTCTACCTTATTCTTTGGTGCCTAATAGGAACATTTACGCTTAATAAGTTCCAATATGTCGGTTAAATTCTACCTTATTCTTTGGTGCCTAATAGGAACTGGCATTCCTGCTGTTCACAGCCCTCATAATAAATTCTACCTTATTCTTTGGTGCCTAATAGGAACTTATTTTGGGCTTTATTATTTTTCGGCTTTAAATTCTACCTTATTCTTTGGTGCCTAATAGGAACAACGGAACTTTAACTTTGAAATCAGGTAGCTAAATTCTACCTTATTCTTTGGTGCCTAATAGGAACTTAAATGACAAAGACGCACCACACGATAAATAAATTCTACCTTATTCTTTGGTGCCTAATAGGAACGTGTGGTATATCCGCTTAAATCAGCCATTTTAAATTCTACCTTATTCTTTGGTGCCTAATAGGAACCTTCTAAAGCTTTGCCTCAATTAGCTGAGATAAATTCTACCTTATTCTTTGGTGCCTAATAGGAACGTAACAAACCTTGCTTTGCCTCGGTCTTGCTAAATTCTACCTTATTCTTTGGTGCCTAATAGGAACCCTGTGGCACATAGCAAGCGGCCACCTGCATAAATTCTACCTTATTCTTTGGTGCCTAATAGGAACTTGAACCCGTCGCTTTTTGCCAGCCCGCGCTAAATTCTACCTTATTCTTTGGTGCCTAATAGGAACTGGTGTTGCCTTTACCTTTGGATAATTTAGTAAATTCTACCTTATTCTTTGGTGCCTAATAGGAACCCTACTTTACGCTTAACCTCTACGGGGACATAAATTCTACCTTATTCTTTGGTGCCTAATAGGAACGATATGCTACGGCGTCCACGCCGTCCTCATTAAATTCTACCTTATTCTTTGGTGCCTAATAGGAACCTGTCGCATTCGCTGATACCGCTGGCGTAATAAATTCTACCTTATTCTTTGGTGCCTAATAGGAACTTCACCCCGTCGCTCTTTGCCAGCCCGCGCTAAATTCTACCTTATTCTTTGGTGCCTAATAGGAACTCAATTTTCTAAAAATTGATAATTAGCTTTAAATTCTACCTTATTCTTTGGTGCCTAATAGGAACTAACCTCTCTTTTAGGGGCGGCTTAAAATCTAAATTCTACCTTATTCTTTGGTGCCTAATAGGAACATGATTACGCTATTCCTCTTTTGGCGCATATAAATTCTACCTTATTCTTTGGTGCCTAATAGGAACATTCGCACTGCCAAGGGGTCTATACAAAAATAAATACTACCTTATTCTTTGGTGCCTAATAGGAACCAGTTTCGGTAACAAGTACCGATACGGCCCTAAATTCTACCTTATTCTTTGGTGTCTAATAGGAACTCACAAACAGGAGGATAAATGAAAATAAGCTAAATTCTACCTTATTCTTTGGTGCCTAATAGGAACTGTGTTTGCGATAATGATGCACATTGTTTTCAAATTCTACCTTATTCTTTGGTGCCTAATAGGAACTGCCTCTCTTTATTTTTAATTTTGTAGCCTCAAATTCTACCTTATTCTTCGGTGCCTAATAGAAACTATATTCCGGCAGCCCAAAGCGGTTTTGCACAAATTCTACCTTATTCTTCGGTGCCTACTCCAAAGAAAAGAGCCCAAAGGGTAGGAATATTTAATGCCGCGTATTCCGTTTGTGCCTTTCCGCCTCAGTCCAGGCACCCTTTAGGCTTATGATAATATAGCTCAAAATAAACTATTTTTCAATTTTTAAATTACAGCATTTATCAAATAACGTGCTATTTCCCTTGCAGATTCTGCTTTTTTGCCCGCCAGAGAAAAAGCCCGCCTGTGGGAGAAAAAACAGTCCCAAGGCAAGTGCTCTGTGATAAACGGAACTCTATAAGCGGGCAAATTCCCGACGGAAGAATAGATTTGAAGGCAACAAAAAAGGCACTTCGTACGAAGTGCCTTTTAAAATGGTGGACCGGACAGGACTCGAACCTGTGACCTCCTGCGTGTAAAGCAGGCGCTCTACCAACTAAGCTACCGATCCCAAATTGGTACTTGTTTATTTTAACAAATATTGCACGCCCTTGGCTATGCCCTGTGTGGGCGGCTGCAATAAAACAGCCCTCACACGGGTTATGTTTAATGAAGATACTTCATGCGTATCCTCGTGTGAACGGTTTTTCTCCCCGCCAGGAGAAAAACATTATGGTACCCCCACTGAAAAGCCCGGCATGCGTCGGGCTTTTCCCATATTTATTGTTTTTGAGCTTGTGCCAAAAGCATTTCCAGCGCTTTGACGGAAGCTTTGGAAATATTGCGCTCCCGCGTGGCCGAAAAATGGAACTCTTGCGCAAAAGCGCCCTGCGGACCGGCCACGCCGATCCACACCGTACCCACGGGTTTTTGCGGGGTGCCGCCGTCTGGCCCGGCAATGCCGGTGGTAGACACCGCATAATCGGCCCCCGTCAGTTTGCGCACGCCTTGCGCCATTTGCTTGGCTACGCTTTCGCTGACGGCGCCGTATTTTTCCAAATCGGCCTTGCTTACGCCTAACACATTTTCTTTTACCTCATTGGCGTAAGATACTACCCCGCCCAAAAAGTATTTAGACGCACCCGGCACGGCGGTAATTAAATGCGCCACATTACCCCCGGTGCAGCTTTCCGCCGTGGCGATGGTTACGCCCAAAGCGGCTATTTTACGCGCAAAAGACATTTCCGGCCCTTGCCCGTCGTTTTCTTCCACTTTCAGCCCGGCCAGCGCGACTTTTAGTTTTTGCCAATATTCTTCCAGCTTGGCATTGCCGGCGCCTTTGGCCGTCAGGCGCAGACGCACAAACCCGGGCGAGGGCAAATAAGCCAAAGACAAACCGGGCACCAGTTCCTCTTCATAGTTTTGCAAGCCCATGGCCAGGGTGCTTTCGGGCACGTCAAACACCGTCAGCATTTTATATTTAATCAAATCCCCCGCCAGGCGCTTTTCCAGCCGTGGCAATACTTCTTTTTGCAGTAAATCTTCCGCCTCAAACGGCACCCCCGGCAAAGACACCAGCACTTTGCCGTCTTTTTCAAACCACATGCCGCTGGCCGTGCCCTTGCGGTTGTGCAGCAGGGTGCATTTTTCGGGCAGCATGGCCTGGTTTTTGTTGTACTCGTTCATCATGCCTTTGGGATAATGCGAAACAAATTCTTCCACCCATTTATAGGCCTCTTGGTTAAACACCAGCCGCGTGCCAAAGTATTCGGCCAGCGTTTTTTTGGTCAGGTCGTCTTTGGTAGGGCCCAGGCCGCCGGTCATAATGACGATATCGGCTTTTTTAAGGGCTTCGTCCGCCGCCGCCACAATGGTTTGCGGGGCGTCCGCCACGGACTGCATTTGCACCGTTTCTATGCCCAGGCGCGCCAGAGCGGCCGCGGCATAGCGGGAGTTTGTGTCTAAAATCTGGCCGAGCAAAATCTCGTCGCCAATGGTTACAATAATGGCTTTCATAGTTTTATTTTATCACTTTGCCTCATACGGCAAATCAACCCAACAAAAACTCCGCCGAAGCGGAGTTTAAAAATTTATTTCTTTTTCAACACATACAACGGGGCCATTTCCCCCTCTATCGCTTTACCCTGGCTGTCCAGCTGCACCAGTGCGGCCGGCTGCACCTGATAATAAAATATTTCGCCCGTTTCATCGGTCGTTTTCAGCACATTGTTTTGAACACTGAAAGAGCCTTTGTCTTCAAAGCGGGCGTCTCTCTCCAGATATTGCGAGACCTTGCTAAAGCTGCCGTCTGCATGAAGCGTAAGCACCGTGTGAATGCCCGGGCAATCCGCCGCCGGCAACACACCTTCATACACGCCAGACAATACGGGGGCCGCGGCCTTATTGGCCGCTTCGCTGACCGGCTGCACCCGGCTGCACGCACCGGCCAGCCATATTAAGCATAAAACGGTAAACACACATAAACTGCGTTTCATATTTTCTCCTTTTTCTGTTATTGTAATATATTCGGCATGTGTCCAACAAAAAAACGCAAACAAAAGCAATTTTCTATAATAAAAGTATGGATAAAAAAGAACAAGCGGCCGCTTTGTTTAAAAGCGGCTATAATTGTGCCCAGTCTGTGTTGCTGGCGTTTAAAGACGAGCTGAATTTGAACGAAGAAGAAGCCCTTAAGCTGGCCTCTTCTTTTGGCGGCGGCATGGGCCGCCTGCGCGAAGTGTGCGGTGCCGTGACCGGGCTGTTTATGGCGGCCGGACTTAAATATGGCCCCGCCGACCCCAAAGACCACGCCGCCAAAACGGCGCATTATGCGCTGATACAGGAGTTGGCCGAGAAATTTAAAAAAGAAAACGGCTCCATTATCTGCCGCGAGTTATTAGGTTTAAGCGGCCCCCAAGGCCCCGAGCCGGAAAAGCGCACCCCGCAATATTACAAAGTGCGCCCCTGTGCCGAAAAAGTGGCTTTTGCCGCAGGCCTTATGGAAGAGTTATTAAAACAGCGCAGCCATTAAATTTCCCCCGCTTGGCGGGGGTTTTTAATGCAAAAAAATCCTTTTGTTCGGGATATTAGTTTGCTAATAAAAGATATGCCCCCAAGAAAAGAAAAAGATTTTAAACCCGGTCTTATTATCACCGTAAACGACAAAATGCAGCAAGGCTACCGCTATGTGCTGGTTTGCCGCCCCGGGCAAGATTTCGCGCCCGATTTTACGCCGGAGTTAACCCCCGCCCAAATGCTGCGCCGCGGCGTGTTTGAAGGGCATTATTTAACCGACTGTCAAAATGAATTTCCTACAGAATGGTTTGAAGGGGCCCGCCTGTGCGCACAAAAAGCGGACGTGTCTTTAAATGCGTTTAAAATAAAAGCCCGCCAACCCCTTTCCGTATGGCGGCAAAAAGGGTGGCTTATCGGCCCCGACGTGCGCGGCTGGTTCCAATGGTACTGCCGTTATTATTTGGGCCGCCGCCTGCCGGAAATAGACCGCATACAAATAAAACGCTGGCGCGCTTTTAAACGCCATAAAGCCCAGGTGCTAAAGCACTGCCCGCCCGGCCGCACGGACTGCCGCCCCCGCCAAAGGCAGGCGCTTTTGCAGTGGGCGTATAATCCGGATTTTTAGTTTATTTTTTATCGGACGTATCAAAAATAAGATCGGCGCAGGAAGAGGTGTAATATTGGCTGAAATAGCGTTCTTCTTCCGGAATCCAGCGGTTGATAAAACCAATCAGTTTTTCTTTGCTTTCCCGCTTTTGCAAACGGCCGTATTGGCTGTCCACGTCCAGTTTTAAAAACACTTTATAGTCGTAATATTTTTCCAGCGTGGGCAGCAGGCTGTACGTTCCTTCCACGATATACACTTTTTGCGGTTCAATAAGCTGCTCGCTTTTCCAGCGGTCGGCGTGTGCGTCATAGGCGCGGTACACAAGCGCATGGCCCTGCACGGCAGGCTGCAGCACTTCTTCCTCCAGGCGCGGCCAATCCATATGTCCGCCCGGCATTTGCAAACGCTGCGGCGTGCGCAGGGCAAAAGGCAAATAAAAGTCGTCCATATGAAACACGGGCGCCTGCAAAGCCTGCCCCAAGGCATGGGCCAGCGTAGTTTTGCCCGAGGTGCACGCCCCGTCTATGGCGATTAAAAACGGCCCCTGCGCTTTGCGCAGCAGCTTGCTAACTTCTGCAAGAACTTTTGGATAAGGATTTCTGGCAAATTGCATAAAAAAGGCGGCCCTTATAAGCGGGCCGCCATGGCTTATTTATTTGACTTCAATCAGTTCGTAATCGGTATTTCCTAAGCCCATTTCACGGCCGTATTCCACACACACGCGCCAGTTGGTGGCGGGGGTGACGTCGGTGAAGTGGTCCCCGTGCGTATGTTTGCGTTCGGCCAGCAGGCTGTTGGGCACAATGGGCTGGCGGTTGACCGCGTCGCCGCAGGCGGTGTCCAGCGCCACCGGGTCAAACGAGGCAAACATGCCGATGTCGGGCACGATGGGCACGTCGTTTTCGGCATGGCAGTCGCAATACGGCGAAATGTCTATGGCCAGGCTGATGTGAAACTGCGGCCGGCCGTCCAAAACGGCTTTGGAATATTCCACAATTTTTTTGTTTAAAATGTCGTTGGATTCATCGTACGGCGTGGTTACCGCGTCCATCGGGCAGACGCCAATGCAGCGCCCGCAGCCCACGCATTTGTTGTGGTCAATGCTGGCTTTGCCGTTTTTCACGTGCGGTGCGTCGTGGGCGCAAATGCGCACGCAGGCCCCGCAGCCAATGCATTTTTCCGTATGGACAAACGGTTTGCCGGCGTTATGCATTTCCATCTTGCCGGCGCGTGAGCCGCAACCCATGCCGCTGTTCTTCAGCGCACCGCCCATACCGGCGCATTCGTGGCCTTTAAAATGGCTTAAAGAAATAATCACGTCCGCGTCCATAATCGCATGGCCGATTTTGGCTTCTTTGACGTATTTGCCGCCGTGCACGGGCACCAGGGCTTCGTCGGTGCCTTTTAAGCCGTCGGCAATAATAATTTGGCAGCCGGTGGTTTGCGGCGTGTAGCCGTTATAGGCGGCGGATTCCAAATGGTCCAGCGCGTTTTTGCGTCCGCCCACATACAGCGTGTTGCAGTCGGTCAAAAAGGGTTTACCGCCCAGTTTTTTGACCACTTCCGCCACGGCCGTGGCATAATTGGGGCGCAAAAAGGCCAGGTTGCCCGGTTCGCCAAAGTGAATTTTGATGGCTACGAATTTATTTTTAAAATCTATCTTTTCTATGCCGGCAGCTTTAATAAGCCGCTGCAGTTTTTGGGGCAAGCCTTCGCCCAATTTGGTGCGCATGCTGGTAAAATATACTTTTGATTTGCTCATAAAACCCTCCATTTTTTTATTATATAATCTGTAAAGAATATTGGCACATTATCAGGGGGACGCATGCAATACACGCGGCTTAAAAACGGACACGAAATCCCACTTATCGGCTTTGGTACCTATAAAATAGACGACCCGGCTTTGGCCGTGCAAACGGTGCAAACGGCCCTGTCGGCCGGCTACCGCCTGCTTGACACGGCGGCCTTTTACGGCAACGAAGAATTTGTGGGCCAGGCCCTGCGCCAAAGCGGGCTGAAAAGAAAGGACGTTTTTTTAAGCAGCAAGGTATGGAACGACTGCCACGGCTATGACGAAACACTTCACGCGTTTGACACTTCTTTGCAAAAGCTGGGCACCGATTATTTGGACCTCTATCTTATCCATTGGCCCAAAGATAAAAATGTGCAAACCTGGCAGGCCTTGGAAACGCTGTATAAAGAAGGCCGCGTAAAAGCCATTGGGGTGTCTAACTTCAAAGAACATCATTTGGACGAAATTATGCAGTCGGCCGACATTACCCCCATGGTAAACCAGGTGGAATTTCACCCGCTTTTCCAGCAAAAAACGCTGAAGGCTTATTGCCAGCGTTTGGACATTAAACTGGAAGCCTGGAGCCCGCTTATGCGCGGGGAAGCCTTAAAGCCGGCCGTCATCGGCGCGCTGGCCAAAAAATATGGCAAGACGCCTTCGCAAATTGTGCTGCGCTGGGACATACAGCACGACGTTATCCCGCTGCCAAAGTCTTCACACCTTTCCCGCATGAAAGAAAATTTGGGCGTGTTTGATTTTGAACTGTCCGAAGCGGACATGGCCCAAATAGACGCCCTGGACCAAGGCAAACACTTGGGTGCAGACCCCGACAACGTAAATTTTTAACCTGCTTTGTGCAAATAAAAACCGGCTTTCAAAGCCGGTTTTTTATATTGTGTTAACGGGCCCAGCCGTTTTTGTCGCGGTATTTAAAATAGTTGTTTAAGGCACGCAGCAGGTTTTCTTCCCCTTTTGCCAGCGTCAAGTAGCGGGTGGAAAGGTAGCCGTCAAATCCTTCGGCAAGCAGTTGGGCGCCGTTTACCGCTTCATCGGGGAAGCTGCTGGAAGCTATCACCGCCGTATGGTTGTTGCCGTTTTGGCGCAGCCAAGACACCACATAGCGAGAGCCGCCGTCGGGAAAGTTCAAATCCGTCAAAATTAAGTCAAACTCTTTGCCGTGGTGCAGCTGCGCCATAAACTCGTCTATTCCGCGGTAAAAGGACCATTCGGCATTTTCGCCAATATTGGCTTTTTTAAGCCAGCCTTGGTAGTTGGCAATAATCTGTCCGTCGTCATTTAACACCGCCACCCGCAAATTCTTGGGCAAGGAGGCCCGTTTAGCCTGCAGCCATTTGTCTTTTTGCGCATAAGAAGCAAACTTTTTGGTCGTTTTAAACGCCTTGCCGTTCGGGTCGCGCAAGAAGAACTCTTTGTGGCTGTACACACGGTCCGGACGGGCAAAAGCAGGCGCTTCCAGCACGCGGCCTCTTTGCAGGGGCAGCAGAGTTTCCACCGCGTTATCCAGCCAATCCACCGGGCTTTGCAACGCTTTTGTCTGCAAATTTTTCTTTTGGAAGAAAAGCATTTTGGCACGCAAGTCCAGCATGCGGTCGCGCAAGGCGCGCCGTTCCATCATATCCAACGAAGCCAGACGGTTTCTGGCATAATAGAACGAGGTATTGACGTCTTTTTTTACGCCTTCAAACTCGGCTATCAATGCGGCATATTCCTGCTGCAGCTGCGCTTGACGCTTAAGCACCGATTTACTGCCGTTCCAAGCAAGGTCCTGCACGGGGGTAAGCTGCACCGGAATGCGGAAGAAAGAGGCCTCCACCCGCCCGTCAAACGGGGCCATGGTGCGGTGTTCAAAAATATATTTTGCCGTCGGGGAAGAAAACACGGGCTTAAAATCTTCCGCCGCAAAAACGGGCCTAATTCCTTTGGGATATTTGGGCACGCGGGCAAACAAATCTTGCGCCGTCTGGGTGACGTAATCCACCCATTTTTTCCTAAGTGTCACAAAGGGAACATAATCTTCTATAGTAAAAATAGTTTGCTCTTTTCCCCAAAAAAATCCGCTTGGTCCCACGCGGTCGGCAGGCCAAGAAGATGCCTGCATTAAAAGCCGTTGGGAACCGGGCTGCCATTCCTCCATATTAAGCACAAGGAGAGGATACTTTTTTTGCAGAGCGCGCAAATTGGCCAGAAGCACGTCATTGGTAGGCGACTGGGCTATATTGTAGAGCATGCCCAAATCCTGCCGCAAAGAAAGCAGCGGTTTTTGTTGTTCTGGAGCGGCACGTTTTATTTCTCTATCCAAGCGGCTTAAACTTTCCCGCAGCGGATAAATTTCTTTTCCGTCCACAAAAGCGCGGGCGGCCAAGCCGTCTCCGTTATAACTCATGCGCTGCAGCATTTTGCCAAAAAGTCTGTCCCGCACAGAGCCGGATACAAAATCCGCCGGCAATGTTTCTTTGGCGGCATGCTGCATGGGGGCGGCCGTTACGAACCAATCCGTATTGGATAATTTTTTAAAGTCTTTTGCCTGCAGCAAATCATCTAACAAATGGCCCGAAAAACAACCGTTTATATATACGGAGTTATGTTTGGAATTTACCTTAGGTATTTCTCTCAAAAAATCTTTGGCAGAAAAAGTGAGGTTGGGATAGGGGGCTCCGTCTATCACAATTCCTTTCCACTTTTTATGGCGCGATATACCCCCGCGCACATGCATTAAAAGCACGTTTTCTTGTCCTTCTTTAAAAAGGTTCAGCACTTCTTCCAAGGGCAGGAACTGGGCAATTTGCGGGCGATAGAAACCAAACAGCGTTTTACGCGCCCATGCCTGATCTGCCCCCAGACCATCCCCCCACAAAAATACCGCATTAGGCGTCTTTTCCAAATGGGGCAAATAGGTCAGACGGTTTTGCAGTTCCAACATTTCTTCACCACTTAAATAGCGGTCTTTATACAAAGCGCGCTTAAGGGAGTTATATTCTTTAAGCTGCAAAGCGGAAAAATCCTTTTTGCTCTTGCCCAGTTTCTGAAAGTGCAAACGTATGGCCGACGCGGCAGGCAACACGTCTGTTCGCCACTCTCTTGAGCCATACATGGCAAACTCGTCGGACCATTTCACAATATTGGCAATTTCACGGTCGGCCGCGGCGCGCAAAGCCGGCGGCTGAGTTTCGCGCCATTTTTTGACCAAAATTAAATATCTTTCCGCCAACTCCCTTCTGGATGCGTTAGAAAATAATGCATTGTTTTGCTTGGGCAGCTCGGCTATCCAGGCCGGCACACCGGCTTGCTGATTATACAGAGCAAACAATTGTTCGGCCTCGGGCAGTTCTCTTTCCAACTTGGCATAATGGGACAAATCCTGCAACGCCTCTTTCATCAGGGCAGGGTCGTCTTTCAAATCCGCCACGCTGTTTACCCCGCGCTGTGTCCATTTTTGCTTTAAATTATGCATCACCATGCGGCTTTGTTCAATGGCGGGCGCCATATCCCGCACCGCGGCGTCGTGCAATAACTCGCTGGTCCAAGCAGGGTTATCCAGCTTTTGCATTAGAAAAATCTGCCCCAAGCGTTTGCCGGCATAATCCAATTCTTTTTGGGCAGGGGCGCTTAAACGCAAAAGATTTTTGCTCTCCGGCAATTTGGGTGCTACAGACGGGGTTTTAAACAAATCAAACATTTCTTTGGCCGTATCGGCCACATAATCCACCCACTGTTTTTTTAACTGCACAAACGGGGCCATATTAAACGATATGTCCACGGACCAAGGTTCAAGCCCCCATAAAAACTCCCCGCCGTCAGCCGCATTGAAAGCCCCCGCAAACACTGCTCTGTCTGCATACTTTACCTGCTGCGGGTAGCGCATGCTAAACGCTTCCATGGCACGGGCCAGTTCATTTTGATCGCTTGCATTGGCAATATCCAGCAACATTTCCAAATCTTCCTGCAAGGCTTGCAAAGCAGGCTGTTTATCTTTGGGCGCAGCGGCTATTTCCCGCTCCAAGCGCTGCACGCTGGCCCGCAGCGGATATAAATCTCTGCCGTCCACCCAAGCGCGGGCAGCCAAACCGGCTCCGTTATCGGTCATGTTGAGCAACAATTTATTAAGCAACCGTTCCCGCACGGTATTTCCGCTTACTTCGGCCGGTATCGGACGCGAAGAAGCCGGCTGCTGCGGCGCAGAAAAAGCAAACCAATCCGTTTTGCGCGCCGCTTGGGGATATTTTTCAAACAATGCGGGCAAATCATTAAACAAAGCTCCCGTTTGACAGCTGTGCACGTACACCGACGTATGCGGGGAGTCCGCCTGCAAAGCCCCCTGTATAATTTTTTCGGCAGAAATGGTGGCCGCTGGCCGCGTTTCCCCGGCAATAGCCTGACGCAAAATCCCTTTCCATTGGCCGTTTTGAGACACATAGCCATGCCCGTTTATAAACAACACATTTTCTCTGCCTTTTTGGAAAAATTTGGAAACTTCGTCAAAGGGCTGTGCCTTAATCTGCTTGGTCAGCGGAAAGCCAAACGGCGTTTTGCGCATAAACAAATCATAGCCGGAAAACCCGTCCCCAATAATCCACAACGTATTGGGGCTTTTTTGCAAAAACGGCAGATTTAAAATACGCAGACGCAAAAGATAGGGCACATCCGGGTCGGCAAAAGAAGTGGTTTGCAGCTGACGCCAAATATCGGCCGCTTCCCGCTGCTGCACGGCAGACAACTGGCCCGAAGCACGCAGCTGGCTCACCTGCGCGCGCATGGCCGGCAAGGACGTGGTTTCCGTGCCTTTCCACACCAATTGGGCGGGGTCTGTCATATCGTCTAATTGTTTGACGGCGGCATATAATTTTTTTGTTAAAAGCGCTTTAAACGGGTCTTTGCCTTCATCTAAAGCGGCCAGTCTGTTTTGAAGCAAAGCCACATATTCCTGCGCCAAATATTGACGGCCTGAAGCGGAAAATAAAAACTCTTCTGGCGCTGCAACGTTCACCAATTTATCTTCCGGCAATTTGGCTGTTTGGCGGGCGGTTTGATAGAAGGCCAAATCCCGCTCCAGCTGGGCATATTGGCCGGCTTGGCGGACGGCTTCTTCCATGCGCACAGGGTCTTTGCGCAGTTCTTCCACCCACATCTTGGCAAAGCCTTTCCACTCTTTTTGCATTTGCTGCATTTGCTGCAGCGTCTGCAACGCATCCGCCTGCAGGGCCTGCACGGAAGAAGCGGTAAAATCTGCCTTGTTTTTTGCCGTTTGCGCCGTTAAACGCACCTGACGCAAACTGGGCACAGGCTTGGAAGCACTTGCCTGCTGGGCAAGCAGTTTGGGGGCAGGCGCTGCGGGCAAAACTTTGGGTTGCGCGGCCGGCAATGCTTTGACAGGTTCCGCAAGCGCAGCGCCCTTAGGTTGAGCCTTGCCACTTGCCGAAACCGCGGGAACCGCAACACCTTTGGAGGCGGAAGCCGAAGGACGCGCCGGCAAATTACGATTAATAGACGCCAAAGCTTGGCTTAATTGGGTTTTTACGCGTTGGGCAGATTTAGCTTGCAAAGCGCGTATCTTCTTTAAACGGGCAGACGAAGAGGCCAGTTTTCTGGCGTCGGCCGTTACGCGCCCGGCGCGCACGGCGTCCATACCGCGCTTAAGCGACACCCCCCACTGCACGCCTTTTACGGCCGCGGCCGGCAAAGCCGCCGTGTAATAAATTCCCAAGCCCAAATCCACCGCCGAAGACACTTGCCGCGCCACCTGATAAATTTTTTGCCCGGTCACTTTGCGCCGGTAGGTGCCGCTCTGCCTGTCATAATTTTTAAAAGAAGGGTCCGGCAAGGCCGGCAATTGGATTTTTTGTTTTTCAAGGTTTGCAATTTGGCTTTCCAACTCCCATCTTTCCGGCAGGGCAAGCGGATCGGTTTTTTTGAGGTTTTCCAGCGGATTAAAAATCAGTTCCTGCCGCCGCTTCAGCAAAGGCTGCAGCTGCTCGTCTATTTTGCGGTTATGCGCGGCGGCCTGGCTGCGGCGCTGTTTTAAAGCGGCCACGTCTTTTTCAAACACGCCATAAAGCAAATTGTCCAGCCGCAGTTCCGTTTCGGCGTTCAAATCCCCCATAATGTTTTCAAAATACAAACGGGCCACCAAAGACGCCGGCGAAAAATTAAGTTTTTGCGCAGCCTGCTGCAGTTTGGCGTTTGCGCCATTTCTAGCCCCGGCAGCCAGCGCCCCCGCCAAAAAAGGCAGCAGCGTTTGGCAACGCACGGAAGAAAAATACAGTTCTCCATTGGCCGTAATAGGCTGGCCCTTGCTAAAATCGCCCATGTCTGCCTGGCAGCTGCCCAAGCCGTATTTGGCCAGCAACGCCGACGAAGCGGCACTGGGGCGGCCTTCGTTATAAAGCAGACGGGCCATTTCTTCCCACGCGTTGCCGTCTGCCTGGCCATACAACCCCGGCAGCACGGCAAGCGCCGTTACATTGCCCAAATAGCGGCCGTTTCGATACTGCACTTTGTTAAGCCACCAGCCGGTCATAAACACGTCAATTTTCTGCCAAAAGCTTT
>CALUQA010000104.1 GCA_944322775.1 uncultured Elusimicrobiales bacterium | reverse complement strand
TTTTTCTTTGGATTCTTCCTGTGCAGGAGCCGGGGTCGCTTCTTCTGCCAAAGAAGGCAAATCAGCCGGTTGTTCCTGCTTGGCCGTTTCATGAGAAATATCTATGGAAGGCTGCGTTTCGTGGGCCGGTTCTTCTGACGGCGCTTTGTCTTCGGCCAGTTTAAGACCTTCTTCTTTTTGCGCGTCCGAAATGGCCTGCAAAATTAAATTATCTTGCTGGGCAGGGGCCGTAATTTCATTAATAATTTCTTCGCGTTTTTCTTCGCTGATAGGGGTTGCAACCGGTTGTTCTTCCGGCGTGATATGCAAAGCAACAGGCTCCGGTTTTTCCTGCGGTTGAGGTTCTTGGACTTTGGGTTCTTCTTCAGCAGGGGCAGCTTGCAAGGTCGGGGCCGTTTTTTCTGCCGCGGCGGGAATGCTCTGCTCCGTAATGACCTTGGCAGAAGAGAGCAAATCCTGGAACGTGGCTTCTTTTTCTTCTTCCGGCTGTTCAACCGGTTTGGTGTTATATAAAGAGTCTAATGCAGAGCGAAGAACCACTTCTTCGCCGCCTTTTTCGGCCAAGTTTTCCGTTTTGGAAGAACCGATTTGGATTTCGTCCAAGAAATCAACGGGTTTGTTGGTGGTGTTGGCACTGGCCTGGGCCACCAGTTGCTCTGCATGGTTGACCAAACTTTCCGTATTGGTAATGGCGGCTTCTTCGGTGACGGGTTCAGGCTGATGGGGAACGGTAGCTGTTTTTTCTGCAGCCGCAACAGGGGCCGTGTGTTCCGCTTTCGGCGTGGAAATGCCGGCTGCCAAAGCAGCGTCCAGTTTGGTTTTTAAACTTTCAATTTCCCGGGTTAAAAGGTCAATTTTGTCAATTAAAATTTTAGTTGTGGACGTATCCACGCTGGCAGGCACCTGCGTAATGGGCGAGGTAGCCGTTACGTCGGCCGTGTTGCCGCGCACCGTGTCCAGTTCTTCCTGCGTCAAGGGAGCGCGGGTCATGGTTTTGGTGGCTTCGTCAAATTCAAAAACGGAAGAGGCCTTCACCCATTCCTGGCTGCCGCCTTCTTCTATTTCTTCGGAGCAAATCAGCGTGTCCGGAGTAAAACCGTCTAAGACGGCCAACTTGTCCTCGTCGTAAGGACCGTCTACCTTATCATTAATATAAACCCAGTATCTCATTTGAATTTCACCCTAGAATTTAAAAATAAACCGTCACGATACAAGCATACAAAATTATCTTGCTTTTGGATAGTCTTTTTTTTACAACTTTGTATTGATGTTTTAGGCTTCTTTGCTGGCGGCGCGGGCCGTTTTATATTTTTCCAGCAATTTATCCAGCTCTTCGGTGGAGGTTTTATGCGCCTGAATATTGGCCATCATGTCGCCTACCAACTCTAAGGAAGAGCCGTTTTCCAGCATATCCAGCACAAAGGTGGAAATGCGTTTGTCCGACGTGCCGTTTAACTCCCCCACCAGCGCCTGCAGGGCAAACTCGTGTTTGGCGCGGTCGGTTTTCCAAAACGTATAAGGCGCGAGCGATTTTTCAAAGAAAGCAATAATTTCTTCGGCCGGTTTGGTGCCCAAATAATTTTTAAGCACTTGCGGCGCCAGGCCTTTGGTTAAGGTTTTGGCTTTCAAATCGCGCAGGTAAGAGGCTTGTTTGGTGGCTTCTTCGCGGCTTAAGGTGCCCAAAAGCACTTTGCAGGCCAGTTCTTTATTTTCCGTTTCGTCTTGACAATGCGGCAACTGGCTGAGCAACTCGTGCATTTCGTGCTCAATTTCCACAAAAGTTTTTTGTCCGGCAAAACGTTCGGCAATGTCATACTCATAGCCGCGGTAAACGTCTTTTTTGGCAAGGGCCTTGCGCAGCAAAATGCGCTCTCTTCTAAGGGCGGCTTTTTGCTGGGCTTTTTCAAACATAGGTTCCGTGCCGTCCAAAAGCACTTGCACGGCCAAGCCCAAGTTTTCTTCTTTTTGGCTGACGTGCGGCAAACGGCTGAGCACGGCGTCAAATGTGTCCTCAATATCCTGCGGCGTTTTGACTTTTAAGTAACGGCAGGCGATAATCATCAAGTCTTCTTCCAAAATTTGCCCTTTGAGCAGTTTGGAAGTTAAGGCAATGTCTTGCGCGTCTTTTTGCGTAATTTGGCAAAGCAGCGTTTTGGCCGCCAGCGAGGCGCAAAGTTTTTCGTCTTCGTTAATTTTGCCCAGCAGTTTCATCAGCTTGTTAAAATAAGTCTGAAAATCCAGCGCACCCGAAACGGTGTATACCGCCAGCAAAGCGGCCGTAAGCTTAACCGAGAGATGATATTTATCGGCCGTTTCGTAGATATTTTTTTTGTTGGCGGCGATAATCTTTTCGTTGGCGGGCAAATCGTCCTGCGCTTTTTTGATTAGTTTATCCAAGGCCAAGCGGGCTTTGTCGGCATCGGGCAGGTTTTTGTCGTCTTTTACATTTTTAAGGGCGGAAGCGAACTCCACATCAAAAAAATGTTGGGAACCGAAAGAAGCGTAATAATTGAGCAGCAAATCCGTCGTTTCCGGCGGGGTATCCAGCGCGCCAGTCAGTTCCGCCACGGAAACGGCATTATTGTATACGCGCAGTTGGCGTATGGCGGCCGGAAGGGTAATCTCGTCAAGCAACATTTTGGCTACAATCGTGTCGGACATGGCACTGGCCTCCCCCAGTTGGGCGGCCAAGTCGGCAATATCCTGCTGCAGGCTGGCTACGGATTTTTTGTTTTCCAGCGTATAAACTAGTTTGGCGGCGTAATCGTCGTCAATGTTTGGCAGCATTTTATAAATGGTGCCCAGCATGCCGCTGCGTTTGGTTGCTTTTTCGGTCATAGCGTTCCCTTAACAAGATTTTAAAAATACCTCAATATGCTGGCGGAATTTGGTGCTCCAGTCTTCGTCTTTGATAAACTCCAAATTGGCTTTAATGTTTTCTATGCAGCAGCGCACGGCGGCTTTAAGCAGGTGCTGGGCGCAATAGATGTCTGACAAAATGACGGGGGCTATATCGTCTTTGATT
>CALUQA010000103.1 GCA_944322775.1 uncultured Elusimicrobiales bacterium | reverse complement strand
ACAATCGTTACAGTTTCGTAGGTTCTCATAGATTTATTATACTATTTTCTCTTTCTAATTTTCCAGAAAAAAAACCTCACAAGGCGTCTATTACCGCCTCGCATAGGTTTTATCGAATCTCTTTTGGGCACTGTTGCACCTGCGGCCCGGGCGATTCTTTCCTTAGGTTTATTATAACAAAATAAATTTTATCTGGCAATTACTAATTTAAAAAAGTCAGACCGTTACCGGGCTTTTATTCTTCATCGTCCGAGCTTTCTTCAAAACGCCGCTTATAAAGCTCCACCTGTGGCAAAGACGGCTTTAACGCAGACGGAAACGCTATTTGCATGGCGGTATGGTCAATACGTTTTGTAAGCTCTTGGGGAGAAAGATCCAAACAATCTATTGGGCAGCCTTCAAACACTTCCCCCGTTTGCGCATTGATTACCACCGCCTCCGGCCCCCTTAAATTAACAAAATAGGAAAATTTCCGGCCGTCTCTTTCATAAAAAGAAATAAACTTTAAAATACGCAAGGCGGTGTCTTCATCTCCGTACGAGGATAACAAATAGATGTCTGCTTCGTCCCCTTCTAAAATAGACTGGCCGAAAAAGGCGCCAGATTCATTTACCAGGCAGGTTGCATCTATATGGGCCAAGCCGGTGCTTACCACACGGCCGTCTTTTTTGCTGACGATAACGACAATAATGCATGTAGAAGCGCCATAAGTGCCCACATAACGCACGCCATCTGCCGGGGTGGAAGCGAAGAATTCTCTCATGGTAACCAGGGAAATTTTGCCGTCATATTTAAAAAAAGGCAGAACGGGCCGGGGGCTTTTTTGCAGAATTTGCAAAAAAGGCTCTTGCTCTTTAGATGCATTTTGAACGGCGGCCGCCGCCTGCTGCAACTGTTCTTCCAGGGCGCCTTCCAGTCTTTCCGTCCGAGGGGAAGACTTTAAAGGCGTCGCCGCAAAGGCAACTGGGGCTAGGCAGACAATCAAAAAGAAAAATAAAAATTTTTTCATATTTTATCCTTTTTGGGGGTTTGGTATATTATAGCAGGAACAGGCAAGCTTTGGTGCAGCCTTTAGCCCAGCCATACAAGCATCTGCGTTGGCTTTTGCAACAACTGTGTTAAATAGCAATTATTTCCGCAGCAAAAATATTTTGGCCGGAGAGGTGGCCCCTTTGATAAGGGAAAGTTTATTTTCCGCCACACCCAAATGCGCCGCCAAGACCGTGCGCACGGCGGCGTTGGCCAGGCCGCGTTCGGCCGGGGCTTTGACCCAAATTTCAAAGGTGTCGGCGGATTTTTGCAGCAGTTTTTCTTTTTTCTCGCCGGCGTGCACTTTTACTTTAATATAACTTTCCATAGGTTTATTTTACTTTTTTTATCCGGGTGTAAAATAAAAACGGGGGCAAACTTTCGTTTGTCCCCGTTTACATACCAGCAGAACTTATTTTTCAATCAGGCTCTTGGCAGTCATGTCGGCCGGTTTTTTAAGGCCCATCACCTGCAGAACCGTTACGGCAATGTCACCCAAGTTGCCCGTGGCGGCCATTTTGGCGTTGGGGTCTTCGGGGTTGACATAGACGAAATCCACCAGGTTGGTGGTATGCGCCGTTTTGGGCATATTGATTTTTTCGTCCCACATTTCTTCGGCGTTGCCGTGGTCGGCCGTAATCATGACGGCATAGCCTTTGGCCAGGGCGGCTTCGGTCACTTTACCCACGCATTCGTCCACCACTTCAATGGCTTTGACGACGGAGTTAAAGTTGCCGGTGTGGCCCACCATATCGCCGTTGGCAAAGTTGATGACGATAAAGTCATACTTGCCGCCTTCCACTTGTTTGACGGCTTCGTCCGCCACGCGGTAGGCTTCCATTTCCGGATGTTCGGCAAAGGTGGAGGGATCAAAGCGGCCCTTAATTTCAATGCGGTCTTCGCCTTTATACGGCTGGATTTGCTTGCCGTTGAAGAAGGACGTAACGTGTTTGAACTTTTGCGTTTCGGCCAAGCGCAGCTGCTTCAGGCCCGCTTCGGAAATGACTTGGCCCAGCAGGTTATCCATACCGCCGCCGTCGGTCATAGACGGCAAGGCATTGTACGGGAAAGAGTCGTAATATTTGGTCAAGCCGCAATACACGCACGGCACGCGGTTGATTTTGCCCGGGTAAGCGGGGTCAATAAAGGCTTTGGTCAGCTGAATGGCGCGGTCCTGGCGGAAGTTAAAGAAAATCACGCTGTCGCCTTCGCTCATGCCTTTATAGTCACCCAGCACCGTGGCCGGAATATATACGTCCACCATGGGGCCGCCGTCGGGCGTTTTGAGGGTGTCATAATCCGTTTGCACGGCTTCTTCGGCCGTGGCGGCATGTGCGCCCTGAGCGTGCACAATCAGGTTATAGGCTTTGTCGGTCAAATCCCAATTTTCGCTGCGGTCCATGGCGTAGTAGCGGCCCTGGATCGTGGCAATTTGGCCCACGCCGCATTCTTTAATAACATCTTCCAGTTTGCGGATAAACCCGATGGAAGATTTCGGCGGCGTATCGCGCCCGTCGGAGAAAAAGTGAATATATACTTGTTTAATGCCTTTTTCGGCGGCGTATTTCAAAATGGCAAACAAGTGGTCTTGGTGGGCATGCACGCCTTCGTCCTGCACCAGGCCCATCACGTGCAGCGCTTTATGGTTTTTGAGGCAGTTGTCAATCGTGGCGGCAAACGCGGCCGATTTGAACAAAGAGCCGTCTTCAATGGTGTCTTTAAGGCGTTTAAGTTCCTGCACCACAATGCGTCCCGCCCCCATGTTCAGGTGGCCCACTTCAGAAGAGCCCATATAGCCCGCGGGCAAACCGACCTGCTCGCCAGACGCTTCAATTTGGGTATGCGGCCATTTGGCCAAATATTTGTCCATATTCGGCGTTTTGGCATTGCTGACGGCATTGTATTTGCCGGGTTTGGCGTCACCCCAGCCGTCGCGAATAATTAAAACCACTTTTTTCATAAAACACTCCTTACTTATCTGCCGCGTAAGCGGCCTTATTACTTATATTATATGAAAGTGTCCGCCTGCGCGTCACGGCAGGGGCGTAAGCCCCAGCACGGCCGTGTCATGGCGTTTGAACTGATACTTTTGCAGTTCTTCCAACGTGCACACGCCGCAACGGGCAAACTCGTGCAAAAAGTTATACAGGATTTTTTCCGTCATGCGCACATCGGCCATGGCGCGGTGGGCTCCTTCGGCGCTAATGCCCAAAGAAGCGGCAATCACCCCTAAATTATTGCGGTGAAAGCGGCCATTTTTGCGGGCCAGTTTTAAGGTGTCCACCACCGGATAATCCGGCAGGCGCAGGCCGCAGGACTGTGTTTCGCTGCGCAGGAAGGAAAGGTCAAACTCGGCATTATGTGCCACCAACACACACCCGTCCAACAGGGCCAAAAGCCGCGGCAGAATGTCGGCAAAAGACGGTGCGTCTTTGACCATGTCATTGGTAATGCCGTGTATGGCTATCACATCGGGGTGCATGGGCATGCCGGGGTTTAACAGGGTGGTAAACTCTTCCAGCTTGCGACCATTTTGGCTGACGGAAACGGCAATTTCACATATTTTGCCGCCCGCCTGAGGGGAAAGGCCTGTCGTTTCGGTATCTAAACAAGCAAATTTAACATCGGTAAGCGCGGTTGTCATTGCAAAAAGAAACTCCATTTAACCAGCAACCCCACCGCCATGGACCCAAACGCGCTGAAATACAACGCAAAGCGGGAAAAATCCATCAGCCGGCTTTGCCGCGCCATGCGGCAGGCCCACAGCCACACCACACACCACAGCACCCAGCGCCAGCCGGGCAGCAAGGTCATCAAATAAAAAATCAAACGCATGAGCATCGTCACAAAACTTTCGTCCATAGTGGGCACGTCACGCCCATACAAATCCTGTTCCGCCATAAAAATAAATACGCTGAACATTTTGGTAACGACCAAAAGACCAACCGCACATAAAATCCACGGTTCGGCCATTAAATTGCCCGTTTCATACAGCACTTTGGTGGGCGCGCACAACAAAATAAACAAGAGAGCCAAAACGTCATGTACCACAAACGTAAGCACATGGCCTTTTTGTTGGCCGGAACGATAAACCATCATTTTGTTGTTGGTGGCTTCAAATAAGGCAAACGCCGCCAAACACACCACGGCCGGAACGTCCACCAAGCCTACTAGCGGCCAAGACAAATTAAGATAGGGCCACGTCAATGCGCCGCCAAGCAAAAAATACCCAGCCACCTGCAGGCCCCAGGCCAAAAGCGGCTTGCGGTCCCGCCAGGAAAAAAAGCTCTGGTTATAAAACAAAACCGCACAAATATAATAAGCTAACACTAAACGCCAAAAAACGTTCATTTTTCCTCCTTAGGCAAGCGCAAAATAAACGTGCTGCCCTGCCCGGGCAAAGACTGCACCGTCAAATCCCCTCCGTGGGCGCGTGCCAGCTGACGGCTGATAAAAAGCCCCAGCCCGTAGCCTTCGGCCGTTTCGTCCACTTGGCGGTATTTTTCAAAAACTTCGCGGCATTGTTTTTCGTCCATGCCTTTGCCGCTGTCACGCACGGATACAACCGTCTGCCCGTTTTCTTCATAGGCTTGGGTAGCAATAAACCCCTGCTGCGTAAATTTAACGGCATTGGAAAGCAAATTGGTCACAATGCGGCGCAGCAGTTTGGGGTCTGCATATACTTTTAAATCTTCGGCACAATCCAAATCCAGCCGCAGGCCTTTTTCCTGCGCGGAAGGCTCTATGGTATGCAACACGTTTTGCAAAAGCGGCCGCAAAGAAAGGCTTTGGCGCTGGGGCAGCGTCATGCCCGCTTCCACGCGCGACACCGCCAGCACGTCTTCCAGCAAAGAAGACAGATTTTGCGCTCCCTCTTTCATGCGTTGCAGATATTCATGTTTTTGTTCTTCCGTGGCTTTGCCGCTGGAGAGCAAATAAATGTAGCCTTGCAAGCCAAGCAACGGGGCGCGCAAGTCGTGCGCGACAGAGCGGAAAACCTGCTCTTTCATTTCGCTGACCTGGTTTTTAATTTGCAAAGCCTGATAATCTTTTAAATCGGCCGTCATCTTGTTAAAAGACGCAATCAGCTCCTGCAGTTCCCCCCAACCGACGTCTTCGTTCACCCGGTGATCCAAATTGCCGCGGCTCACTTCCCGCGCGCCTTGCGCCAGGGCGGCAATCGGCTCGCCCAAACTGCGCGAAAAAGTAAGCGCCCCAAAATAAGCCAGCGTGGCAATGGCCAACAAGAAAAGGAAAATGACAATATTGGAAAAATACAAACTGCGCAGTGCTTCTTCCCGCGGCTGCAGCACCACCACATACACTCCCAGCGGGGCCGAAGGAGCATACGCCCCCACCATCTCGCCATTTTGGGAAGGAAGTTTTTTTATAAAACGGTTTTTGCTGTCAAACACTTGTTTTAAATCGGCCTCTTTCACACCCGGTTGCCACTGAAAAGGAAGCAAAAAGAAGTCCCCGTCCGGACGCACCAAATACACCTGCCCCGTGCGGCCGATGCGCATTTGCTGCAATTGATTCAGCAAATCGTACAGGCTTAGCACGCCGTATAAAAACCGTCCGTCGGCCAGCGGATAGACAAACTCGGCCACCGGCGCAGCTTGCGTTTGCTGCAAAGCCGTTAAATAAATGCGCGGGTTTTGGGCCATGTCCGCCAAGGAAGCGTCTGTACTTAAATCTATTTTTTCGTCTTGCTCTTCTGCCGCTGAACGGCTTGTCCGCAATTGCTCGCGGCCGGACTGGTCCAGCACGGCCAAAAACACAAAATCGGGGTTGGTGTCCAGCGCGTTTTGCAGCACAGCCTGAATGCTTTCTTCTTTATCGGTTAAAAAGGGAATACGGTGGCTGAAAGACAAACGCCAGTTTAAATTTTCTATATAGTGATTGGTGTTGTAAGACACGATTTCCGCCAAGTTATAATGCGTTTCCAAGATATTGTCCTGTTGGCGGTTTTGATAATAGGCAAGCAGCAGCGCCATGGGGATAAGCGGCATGAGCACCACGGTCAGAAAAAGTTTAAAAAGTTTAGAAAATATGGACATATACTTATTTATTATAGCAATTACACGCCCGTTTAAAACCCTATTGACCTGGAGAAAGCTCCAGGCTTTATAATATTTGTATATTCAAATACAAAAAGGAGAATACCATGCAAAAAACCATACAATTTCTGCTGCCGTTTTGCCTGCTGGCTTTGCAAAGCGTGCCCGTTTTTGCCGCAGACGAAGGCAAAACCCGTTCCCAAAAAGCAGACGAGACCTTTAAACGCCTCTTTGCCGCGCAAAGACAGCCTGACGCCACCGACCCGGAACTGATGCAAATTCTGCAGGAGTTTATCTTTGGGGAAGTGTTTTATATAGGGGATTTGGACGACAAAACCCGCGAGCTGATTACCGTCGTCTCTTTGGCCAGCATACAAACTTTGCCTCAGCTAAAAGCGCACATCAATGCGGCTTTAAACGTGGGCAACGACCCGCTTGCCGTGCGGGAAGCCCTCTATTTGTGCGCGCCTTTTATCGGCTTTCCGCGCACGCTCAATGCCGTGGCCGTATTTAATGAAGTGGCCAAAGAACGCGGCATCGCCCTGCCGCTAAAGGCGCAAGGCACCGTTACGGACCAAACCCGCTATACAAAAGGCCTTAAAATACAGGCGCCTTTATACGGAGACGAAGTAAAAAACGCCATGGCCAGCCTGCCCGCGCCTTACGCGCAAAAAGTGCCGTATATTTTAATTTCCTTTGCGTTTGGGGATTTTTATACACGCAAAGGCTTAAGCGAAAAACAAAAAGAACTGTTGGTGCTTGTCATTTTGGCGGCCAGCCGCGCCGACAAACAATTAAGCGCTCATATTGTGGGTAATTTTAAAGCAGGCAACAGCAAAGAAACCTTACTTGCCGCCATGGTGCAGGCCATGCCCTATATCGGCATGCCGGACGCGCTGACAGCCATTAACCTTATCAAAAATACAAATGCGGAAAATTACAAACCTATTTACGACTAAATTTTCCCGCCCCCATACCCCCGCCGAAAGGCGGGTTTTTTATGGGTCCAAAGTCCTAGTTAGTCTGGGCCGCATATGCACCCCAAAAACGGGCCCAAAAAACGGCTTGTTTTGGGCCTTAAGACTCTGTTTTTATACCGCCCAAAACGATAGACTAACAATATGAGATACGCATGGGAACAAATTAAAAGAAACTTTCTGCTTTACACATATCGCCGCCGCGTAAATACGTTGCGCTCTTACCTTACCAAAGCGGCCATTGTGGATTTGAGCGCCAAAGAACAAGATTTTATTGATTTTCAAACGACCCGTATGCTGCAGCGTAAAATTGCCCGCCAGCGCAGGCTGGACCCTTCGCAGGATTGGACGGTATCCCTGCCGGCCATGCCCCGCCGCGGAAGCGCCCACGCCATGTATACGGTTCGCTAAGGCCAAAAGCCGCACCGATTAATATTCATCACCTCCTCCCCCCGCGCTTTACGGCGCGGGGTTCTTTTTGCTATAAATAGCTCTGTTATGCAAGGCCTTGGCAAAGGCCGCGTTTATAGGTAAACATATGGACTTATTTACACAATATCCCGCCGAATGGGCGTATGTATGGCTTATTCTTCAAACCTATTGGCTGATTAAAATGGGAAGGCAAACTTGGTCTATTTTAGGTTTTGCCGTGTCTCACGGCTGTTTTTTGTGGTTTATATTGGCCTTTCGGGCCGATATGACGCCCCTTTACGGCTGGCATGGGCGCACGTCGGATAATGCCATGTCTTCTTTTGGGCTTATCTTTTTGGCCTGGGCGGCACTGACGGTGGTCTACCTGGCCCGGGTTCTTTTGCTGCCGCGCAAACGCTCTGCCGGCCCACTCCGCTCCAACCGCAAGCAAGCGGGCACGCAAAATCCGCCGCGTTAATACCGCTTTGATATCAAAATAAAAACCCCGCTCTTGTGAGCGGGGTTTTTTGGTTAAAGTAAAGACTTATTTGCCTTTGGCTTTCTTTACGGCGTCCACCACTTTGGGCAAAAGCTGCCGCGCATCACCCACAAAACCGTATTTGCATACGTTAAAGATGGGGGCGTTGGCGTCTTTGTTGACAGCGATAATCACGTCGCTGTGTTCCATACCCACAATGTGCTGCACCGCGCCGGAAATACCGCACGCCACATACAGCTTGGCCGCTACGGTTACACCGGACTGGCCGACCTGTTTTTCTTTGGGTCTGAGCCCCAAGTCAATGGCCGCGCGGGAAGCACCCACCGCACCGCCCAGTTCGGCAGCCAAGTCGTCCAGCAAGGCAAAGCCTGCGGCGTCTTTCATACCGCGGCCGCCGGCGATGACCACTTCGGCTTCGTCCAGTTTGTCTTGGGCGGAAGTTTCATCAAAGTGTTTGCTGATAATGCGCACTTTGCCGGCTTCGGCAGGCACGGCAATCGTTTCGTTGACGATTTGCGCCATGCTGCCCGGGCGGCTGACCACTTTTTTAAACACATTGGGGCGCACGGTGGACATTTGCGGACGATAATCCGGGCATTTAATGTCTGCCATAATGTTGCCGCCGAAAGCGGGACGGGTTTGAATAAGCAAACCGTCCGCAATAGAGAGGCCCGTGCAGTCGGCCGTCAAACCCACAAACAGTTCCGAAGAAACGCGCGGGGACAAATCGCGGCCGATATACGTGGAAGGGAACAGCACCACGCTGGGGTTATATTTTTTAATCAGCGTTACCATGGCATTGGCATATGCGATGGTGTTGTAATCGTGATAAGCAGCGCCGTTGACGGCATAAATTTTGTCGGCACCGTAAGAGGACAGCTCGGCAAAGTATTTATCCACACCGTCGCCAATGACTACGGCGCAAAGTTCTTCGCCCAGTTGGTCGGCCAGTTCGCGGCCTTTGGACAAAAGTTCAAAGCCCACGGGGCGCACCTTTTGGGTTTTTCCGTCATCGGTAATTTCAATAAAGGCCCACACGCCTTTGTAGGCGGAAAGGTCTTTTTTAACATTGGCCGCACCCGTGGCCGGCAAAGACAAAGCTTTAACGGGGCACACGCTCACGCACGCGCCGCACATGGTGCAGCTGCTGTTGGGCACCGCTTTGCGGTTGACCAAGGAGAGCGCTCCGAACGGACAAGTGGCCACGCATTTGCCGCAGCCAACACAATTAGAAGCAACTTGAATCATTTGACAAAACTCTCCTTTTTCAAAATTTCAACAAACTTGGCAGCCATTTCTTCGGCAGAGCCGGAAATCATTTCGCCTTTGGCTCTGGCAGCCGGCGGGAAAATGCGCGCCACGCGGGTGGGAGAGCCTTCCAACCCCACTTTATGCAGGTCGGCATTGATATCCGCCGCAGACCAAACGTAAATTTGTTTATCCTGGGCTTTATGCGCCGCCATAAAAGACGGATACTTGGCCACATAGTCCACAGGCATCGTCATGGTGACCAGCACCGGCAGGTCGGCTTCCATAATCTGGTGGCCGCCTTCAATGAGTTTTTTGACTACCACATGCTGGCCGTCGCTGTCCACGCTGTCGCAAAACGTAATTTGCGGAATGCCCAAGTGGAAAGCAATGCCGGGGCCCGTTTGGGCCGTATCACCGTCAATAGCCATTTGGCCGCAGAGGATCAAATCATACTGGCCGACTTTCCGAATGGTGGTGGCCAACGCGTAAGACGTGGCCCACGTATCGGAACCGGCAACGGCACGGTCGGAAAGCAATACGCCTTCGTCAGCGCCCAAGGCCAAGGCCAGGCGCAGCACGGCTACAGCCTGGTTGGGGCCCATGGAAACCACCGTCACTTTGGCGCCCGTTTTGGCTTTAATGGCCAGGGCTTTTTCCAGCGCGTAGTGGTCGTAGGGGTTTAAAATGCTGGGTACGCCGGCACGAATGAGGGTGCCGGTTTTCGGATCCACCTTGACCTGGGTGGAATCGGGTACTTGTTTAATGCATACGATAATATTCATGGCTTTTCCTTATGCTTTAAAAGTGTCTCTAAGTTTGGCCGACACGAGGTCTTCGTCGTTAATCAAGCCGGTCATTTTTTCTTCAATGCCGACCAGGTTCACGCCGGCGGACAAATCTTGCGCAGAGGCAGCGCCCACACCCAAGATCAGTTTCATGCCTTCGGTGGCAATCTTAAACGCGCTCAAGCGTGCATTGACGCGAGACATTACTTTGAGCGTATTTAAGTCAAAGCGGCTGCCTTCGGTCACTTTGCCTTCGGCGCATTGGCGCGCAAACACGGCGGCCACTTCCGCTTCGCTGATCAGGTCGCCCAGCATAAAGGTAATATACTGGTGGCGGGTCAGCTTCTGGGCGCGGCAATCTTCCAGCACGCGGGCCAAAGCACGCAAGCCCAAGGCCACGCTGTCTGCGCCCACGTCCGGGTGCTGCGCGTGAATGGCTTCAAATTCTTCGGCTTGTTTGATGTAGTACTGACCGCGAGTCTTGAGGTGTTCCTGCCAGCGGCCGCGGAAGATGGTCATCTCCAGCACTTCGCTGGTGCCTTCGTAAATGCAGGTAATTTTGACGTCGCGTTTAATTTTTTCTACCGCAAATTCTTTGGTATAGCCAAAACCGCCCATGGCCTGGATAGCGTCTTCGGCGGCTTTGTTGCCCGATTCGGTGGCATACAGTTTGGCGATGGCGCCTTCGGTGGCTAAGCCGTGGTTGTTGACTTCCAGCTGTTTGGCCGTCCAGTCAATATAAGCACGGGCCGCTTCAAAGCGCACATAGTGCGGGGTGATGAGCTTAAGCATAAAACCCTGTTTTTGGGCCAGCGGGCCGCCGGCCTGAATACGCTGCTGGGCATAGATTAAAGCGGTTTCTACGGCTTCTTCGCCGGCGCCCAAACCAAACGCGGCTACCATAAGGCGCGTATAGCCAAACACGGCCTGCGCCTGCAGGAAACCTTTGCCTTCTTCCAAGCCAATCAAATTTTCAGCCGGCACGTACACTTCGTCAAAAGCCAAACCGGCGGTGTTGGACAAGCGAATGCCGTGTTTGTCTTCGTGTGCGTCCTGCGTAAAGCCGGGGGTGCCTTTTTCCACAATAAACCAGCTCGGGCCGCCCGGGGCCAAAGCCAGCACGGTGTAAATATCGGCTACGCCGCCGTTGGAAATCCACATTTTGCTTCCGGTAATTTTATAACCGACGATTTTGCCGTCCTTTTCCACGCGGTCGGCACGGGTGCGCAAAGACACCAAGTCAGAGCCGGCATCGGCTTCCGTGGCGCCATAAGCGACCAATTTATTTTCGTGCGCAATTTTTTGGAACCACTTGGCCTTCTGTTCCGGGGTGCCGCCCACGTTAATCGGGTCGCTGCCCAAGAAGGTGGCAAACACGCCGGTGGCGATACCCAAATCAATGCGCGCCAGCTGTTCGCAAACGCGGTAGATTTCGGTCGTCTGGCCGCCGAGGCCGCCGTATTCTTCCGGAATAAGCAAAAGATGCACGCCCAGCACGTCATGGTCGTACATCTCTTTTAAAATATCTAGGGGAATTTCGTTCTTCGCGTCATGTTCGCGGATGAACTCGTGGGAAATCCTGTTCTTGGCATATTGCTTCAAACTGTCCAACATCAGGTTCCTGGTAGTCAGGTCATTTTTTGCCATGGGGTAATATCTCCATTACAATATATATATGTAAATGATACCAATTTTGGGGGCCGCTGAGCAAAACAAAACGCGCTTTTTTTGCACCGCCCGCCAAATTCCGCTTATATTTGCTAAAATGATTTTATGTTACTTCCCCGTATTTTAACTGCCGTTATCGGCATACCTGTTATTTTGGCCGCCATTCATTTTGGCGGCGTGGTGTTTATGGCCTTTACGGCCTGTGTCATCTTGCTGTGTTTATATGAATACGGCTTGGTGCTGACCGCCGGCAAAAAACCGGTGCATATGGTCTCGCTTATGCTTTTTGGTCTATTGATGGCGGTGGTGGCCATTTTGGGCCGGGCGGATTTGCCTTCCTTGGAACTGCCGGATAATTTGTATCCTTTTGCTATCAGCGTCGTCATTTTCGGCGTGCTTTTTATAGAAGTGCTCACCCCGCACCGCAGCTGGGAACGGGTAGCCAACACGTTTACGGGGATTTTTTTAATTCCGTGGTCTTTGGCCCACCTTATTAATATACGCGACATTGCCCAATACGGCGAATACCTTACCTTATTTATGATTATTACCGTGTGGATTTGCGACACGGGGGCTTATTTTACCGGCCGCTTTTTGGGCCGCCATAAACTGAACCAGGAAGTCAGCCCCAAAAAAACGTGGGAAGGGGCCATCGGCGGCACGGTGCTGGCCGTGGCGGGTGCGCTGCTTATGCGCCATTTGTTCTTGCCTACGCTTTTTAGCGTGCAGGAAGCCATATACATGGGTTTTTTGGTGGCGGTTATCGGGCAAGTGTCCGACTTGGCCGAATCGGTCATCAAACGCAGCACCGGCGTGAAGGATTCTTCCAACCTGCTGCCCGGTCACGGCGGATTTTTGGACCGTTTTGACTCTTACCTCTTGCTGGCGCCCGTTTTCTATTACGTGGTTTTGTATACCTTATGAAAAACATTATCGTCCTGGGTTCAACCGGTTCTATTGGCACGTCGTCGCTGGACGTTATTGCGCGGCTGGGGCCGCAGTACCGCGTGCTTGGGATGAGCGCCAACCGCAATACAGACCTTTTTTTAAAGCAGGTGCACCTTTTTAAACCGCGCTTTGCCGCGGTGCTGGACCCTGCCAGTTACGAAATTTTAAAAGGCCAAATGCCCCACGGCACGCAGCTGCTGCCGCCGGACATGGAAAGCCTCACTTTTTTAGCCTCGCTGCCTTCGGCCAATTTGGTAATTAACGGTTTAGTCGGCGCGGTAGGTTTTCAGCCCTTAGTTGCCGCCATTAAAGCCGGCAAAACCATTGCTCTTGCCAACAAAGAACCCATGGTGATGGCCGGGCAAACCGTTATGCAGGAATGCCGCCGCTGGAACGCCACCATTATTCCGGTGGACAGCGAGCCTTCAGCCATTTTCCAATGTATGGAAGAAACCGACGCCCACAATTACGACCGCGCCAACGAGTCTATTTCCCGCGTGTTTTTGACGGCGTCCGGCGGGCCGTTTGCCAAGCGCAAAAAATCGCTTTCTACCGTCAAGCCGGAAGAAGCCCTTAATCACCCGCGCTGGAAAATGGGCAAAAAAATTACCGTCGATTCGGCCACGCTGATGAACAAAGGTTTTGAAGCCATAGAAATCATGAATTTGTTTTCGCTTCCGCAGGAAAAGGTGCAAATTGTCATTCATCCGCAGTCGCTTATCCACTCTGCCGTAGAATATGTGGACGGCGCCATTTTGGCCGAAATGAGCGAGCCGGACATGCGCATTCCCATTCAATACG
>CALUQA010000102.1 GCA_944322775.1 uncultured Elusimicrobiales bacterium | reverse complement strand
GGCTTCTCTAAAAAAACTTTTCTGCCAAAAGCTTTCCCCTTCTTCGTCCACGGCTTCGGCCAGCACGCCGTCAAGCAAGGCTTCCTGCTTAAGGGCCAGCAAGGCGGCCGTGCCCGTCAGCAATTCGCGCGCGATAAAAGGCTGCTGTATGTCTTCTTTCAGCACGCGGGCAATCAGCTGGGCGTCCTGCGGAGCGGAAGCCACCACGGCAAGCCCGTCCAACGCGTCGGCGCGGCCTTCACAAAACAAACGGTACCCCTCCCCCTGCCCGCACTTGGCGGAAGAGGAAAGAATTTTGTGGAAAAGTTTTTTTAGAGAAGCCACATCTTTATCGGAAAATAAAGCATACTGCTTTTGCAGCGGCAGCATTTGGCGGGACACTTCCAACACCGCTTGCGTGACAATGGGGTAATAGGCGCCGTTAGCATGATACAAATTCATCAGCTCGGCCAAAGCCGTGCGGATTTGAGCCAGGTCCGCCGCGGACAAGGCACCGCTCTGGGCGGTTTCTTCCGTTTCGTCTTCCGCAGGCAAAAAAGCATTGCGCCACTGCTGCGCCTGCTGATAAACGGAAGAGTTGCGGTAAATGCCCAAATCGGTCAAATTGGCTTGGTGAATATTAACGCTTTCGTAAACGTTTCTGGGAGAGGGATTATTGTTTTTATACGAGTCATAGGCCCCCTTTTCCCCGCGCAGGGCCACGCGGCGCATGGTGTTGGACAAATGGTCCAACCAACCCGCCTTCTCATAAAAAGACACCTTGGGCTTTTCCATCGTCCAAGCAAAAGCACCCGGCTGCAAAAACAGCACGGCCGCTAAAAACAATATACAAATCCGATAAACCATATATAGTTAGTATATGTATTGTGCTTCCGACGCAACAAGGGCCGAAAGACCCAAAAAAACAGGGCTTTTGGGCCCAGGCAAAATTGCTATGATAAAAGCATGACACGCTTACTGGCCCAACAGGCCGACATTACCCAATTGAACGTAGACGCCATTGTAAATGCCGCCAACTGCACCCTGCTGGGCGGGGGCGGCGTAGACGGCGCCATACACCGCGCTGCCGGCCCCGGCCTGCTGCAAGCCTGCCGCGCTTTAAACGGCTGCCAAACCGGGCAAGCCAAAATTACAGGCGGCTTTAATTTGCCCGCACGCTTTGTTATCCACACCCCGGGGCCCGTGTGGCACGGCGGTAACAGAAACGAAGAAGCCCTGCTTGCTTCCTGCTACCGCTGTGCGCTGCAGCTGGCCATGCAGCATGGGGCGCGCACGGTGGCTTTCCCCTGTATTTCCACGGGGGTTTACGGCTACCCGCACGAACAGGCGGCCCAAACCGCTTTGCAGACGGTGCGGCAGTTTATCACCCAAAACCCAACTGCTTTTGACGCTGTTTATTTTGTGTGTTTTTTGGCGGAAGATTTGCACATTTATCAGCGCCTTTTAAATACACATGATTAACAGTTTTCCCCCCGTCATCGGGCCGCATACACGCATTTTAATCCTGGGCAGCATGCCGGGGCAGGCTTCTTTGCGCGCGCAGCAATACTATGCTTATAAGTACAACCAATTTTGGCGCATTATTTTTGACGTGTTTGAAAACGGCCGTTCCCCCCGCGATTATGCAGACAAAAAGGCCGTCATTCTGGGCCACGGGCTTGGCTTGTGGGACAGTTTGGCCCGCTGCGAGCGTACCGGCAGTTTAGACAGTGCCATCACGCGCCAAATCCCCAACGATTTCCCGGCTTTGTTTAAAAAATATCCGCACGTGCAAACGCTACTTTTTAACGGACAAGCCGCTTTTGTTTTTTATAAAAAAGCTTTTGGCCTGCCCGCGCAAAATTTTCGGGTAATGCCTTCCACCAGCCCGGCGCATGCTTCCCGCTCGTATGAAGAAAAAAAGGCCCTCTGGCGCGCGGCCTTGCTTGCCCCCCTTGCGCAAGAGGCTACATATTTATAATTATTTTTTTATATTGTCAGCCGCTTTTTATTTACTTATGCTTTAGAGGACATATGGCCGAGATACATGTTTTGATTATTTTGTTTTTTGTTTCCATAGAATCCGCCACCGTCGTCCCGCCGCAGACGGACGTGCTGCTTTTGGCGCTTTTGGCCGCCAAAAAATATTCCGTTATTCTGCTTTTGGCTGCCGCGGTGGCCGGCAGTGTGCTGGGCGGATTTTTCAATTATTTTATCGGCCGATATGTGCGCGTGTTTGAAAACAAAAAATGGTTTCCCATTAAGCAAAAATATTTACAGCAAACCGAAGATTTGTTTAAAAAACACGGCCGCGTGGCTTTGCTTTTGGTGGGCATGCCCGTGGTGGGCGACGCGGTAGCCGTCACCGCCGGTATGCTGCACATTAACCCGGCGCTCTTTGCCGCATCGGCGGCTATCAGCCGGGCGGCGCGCTACTCTTTTTTGTGGCTGATTTCTCTGTTGTCTTTATGAAGGCTTTTGGTTGGTTTTGGGGGCTTTGTTGTGCTGTAAAAGCGCTTTGACTTTTTTAGAGCAGGGCGTATTTGGAAAAAAAGAAATAATTTTCCAGTTTTGGTCTTTAAAAAATTTCGCCATGCTGGCCGCTGCCATGGCCCCTGCGGCTGTGTCGTCGCATTGACAGGTATCGGCCGTGTCTTTTTCTTTCATTTTTACCCCCAAAAATAAAGAACCCTAAATAATAATCATAAAAGATTATTTTTTATATTTTTAAACATTATATATTAATTTTCCTCTTTTTTAACAAGTCCTTTTTTTAATTAGAAGGATTTTGCCGAGGCAAAAACTTTTTTGCTACCATAAAATCAATACAATTTAGGAGTAAAAATTATGGAATTGGAACAAGTTATTTCCCAGCGCAGAAGCATACGCAAATATCAGGACAAACCCGTTGAACGCGAAAAAATAAACGCCTGCTTGGAAGCGGCCCGCCTGGCGCCTTCGGCCTGCAACTCTCAGCCGTGGCATTTTGTGGTGTTTGACGACCCGCAAGTTAAAGACGCCTTTTGCAAAGAGGCTTTCAGCGGCGTTTACGCCATGACCAAATGGGCCGCCGCCGCACCGGTGATTATTGCCGTGGTGTCCGACGCGGGCAACTTTACCTCCCGCATTGGCAACTTTTTTCGCCGGACGGAGTTTTATTTGCTGGACCAGGGCATTTCCTGTGAGCATTTGGTCCTGCGTGCGCAGGATTTGGGCTTAGGCACTTGCTGGATTGGCTGGCTCAACGGTGAAAAAGCCGCCAAATTTTTGCACTTGCCCAAGGGCAAAAAAGTGGAGCACCTGATTGCCATGGGCTACCCGGCCGAAAATCCCGCCCCGCGCCCGCGCCAAACGCTGGAAGAAATCGTCAGCTACAACAAATACAAATAATATTTTCAGCGGGTTGGCACTGGCCTGCCGCGCCGCATTTAAGCATAAAAAAGCCCCGGTTTTGCCGGGGCTTTTTTCAGTTGCCAAATTTTTCTTTAAACCAGCCAAACACCCATTGCGGGTCGTAATCTATTATTTTTTTGTTGTGGCGGGTGTAACTTTCGGCCGGGGCAAAAATTTGTTTTTCCCGCGGCAAAAGCGGATAAATATAGTCCGTCACCACCTCAATGTTGGGGTACCACAAATTGTGCACTTTTTTGTCTATCCAGTGCTGCAAGCCCAAATTGAGCAGCCCCAGCCCCGCCGATGCCGCCCAAAAGACGGAGTTGACCGCTATCACATACACGGGCATTTGCGCTTTAAGCAACGTAAGCAGGTGCCAGGTTTCGTTAATGGCAAATTTTTTGATGTCCACTTCGCAGTAATTGGGGTCGTCCAGCGGGCCGCCTTTGGTCACGCTCATCACAAAATAGCCGTCGGCCATCAGCAGCTGCGCCAGCTGCTTAATGTGCGGATAAACATAGTTGGAACCGCGCGAATCCAACTGCAAAAACACAATGCCTTTTTTGCCGTCGGCGCGCTCCAAAATGTTTTCCAAATATTCCTGCACCACGGGGGCCGGCTGAGGCGGAAAATACATTTTGGGCGTCGGCACCTGCTGCGGCACGGGCAGGCCAAAGGTTTCAAACAAACTTTTTACGCGATGCGGCACGCGCACGCTGTAATCATAATACACCGGCACCGCCAAAAACCCTTCGGGAATATCTTTAAAAGCCGCCTCATAATCGTAGTTTT
>CALUQA010000101.1 GCA_944322775.1 uncultured Elusimicrobiales bacterium | reverse complement strand
CTGTATGTTATGTTGCAAATTAAATTGACAAACAGAGAGACACAATCCGGGGTAGCATTAGAAAATGCCCCGCTTTTGCTTAAACAGCTTGCTCCGCTTTCCCATTTGTGTCCGTGCGGATATATGGCCATTGCCCCGCAAACAGACGACCCCCAGTCTTTGCGGCCGCTGTTTAAAGCCGTAAAAACGGCCTTTGACCGCGATTTTCCGCTCTCTCTGCCCCACAGGTATTTATCCTTGGGAATGAGCGCCGATTTTGAGGTAGCCGTGGAAGAGGGGTCCACGCTGCCACGGGTAGGCAGCAAACTGTTTGCCCAACATTTGGAGGGATTATGATTATAAAGGTCCGCGTCATACCTACTTCGGGACGCAACGAAATCATCAGCCGCATCGGCAGCGTATTGCGCATGAAAATCAAAAATAAAAAAGTAGACGACGATGCCGCCAACTCCATTATGAAAACGTTTTTGGCTGATTTCTTTGCCGTGAAAGAAGACCAAATTGTCATCGTCAAAGGCGCCAAAGGTAAGGAAAAAACAGTGGAAGTGCGTGATAAAAGCGAAGAAGAATTGCGCAAAATCATGGATTCCATTCCGTAATATAGTTTTTGAACTTTTCAAAAGCCCGCGCTCAGCGGGCTTTTTTATTTTTTCCTACTACTGGCCCTATGGGACAAATAGGCCTTTTGACCCTCGTTTTGATTATGCTTACGGTATATAATTTAAGTATGAAAAACCATGTTACAGCTTTGCTTTTACTTTTTTTCTGCTTTATGCTGCCCAACCCTTCGGCGGCCGTTCCGCACGTTATACAAGCGCAAAACAAAACCTCAAAGACCTATATTTCAGATTTAATTATAAAGAAACAGCCTGTCCGCTTTCAAATAAAACAAGGTTCCGAAACGAATCAAACCGCTGTTGCGGAGGCTTTTGCCTCTTGGTTTCAAAATGTACTTACCCGCTTAGATCCCTCCAAAGAAGAACAATTGGCCCCTTTGCTTGAGTTTATCCGCTTTGGTGCCCAAACCCAAAATTATATACCAACCGACCAACAGTCGGATATCACCTTTTATTTTAACAATCAAGCCACCCGTTCTTATTGCGGCCGGGGGACGGGCGGTTGCTTTTATGTCGGGGATATGAGGATCTATAGCAAAGTCAACGCAGAAGGCAAACCCCTTAACTATGCGCTCGTGCACGAAATTGGTCACGCGCTTCGCATGCAGGATTTATATGACGAAGAATTCCGCCCTGACAACACCATGTATGGCAGCGGTAAACAACAATCCATCATGAACACGGACCATCATTTGACCTGCGATGATGCCGACGCCATCGTAAACGCTTTGTATGTAGCAGCCAAAAAACAAAATGTAGCCTTGCCGGATATTTCTTTTTCTTCTTTTTGCACCGCCAAACGTGCTTTTAAAAATGCCAGACAGTTAAACCGCAACCCCCTTTACATTGATTATAATGACAGCCGCACCGTGTATACGTTCTGTCAGGACGGCACCCCCCGCAGCATTGTGCGTCTTAGCCCGTCCAACCCGGCAGAAATTTATCAAACGCTTCAAGCTCCCGTAGACTGCCCGCATATTGCAGAAACCATTTCCCCTTTTCAACCGCCGGAGAATGTTTCGTATCAAATAAGAGACTTTTTCTCTCATAAAACCGTGGCACAAAAAGAAGTGCCCGATGCTAAGGCCTCTGTTATTTATGTTCCGCTTCCGTCCGGCGGGTTTACGGCGGCTTTTCGCTATGAGCACGCCATATCCGCCATGCCCGGCCAGGTTTATATTACCGACGAAAAAGGCAATTTGCTCTATCTTTTGGCTTATTTGCATAACGGATATAACTTTGTGTATAACTTTTTCCTGAACGGCTCTTCCACCTCCACTCAGGGGTTTATTGTAGTATATGACAGAAAACACCCAGAAAAATACTTTTCCTTCACCAACCCTAAAAAAGACTATGCCTGCCATGCAGACAAGGAAGATTGCGCCAAAATGGAAGACATCTTAAACACGTATACGGAACACTTCATCAAAGAATTTGCTTTGCGCAAACCTTTTTGGGGCGGGTTTTATCTTAAAACGGCGCAAACATATATCAAAGAAGCCTCCTCCTGGGAAAATTTATTGCTTAAATTTTATCCGCAGTTGGATTTTGCCGGTTCTATTCTGCAAAAAAACATCTCTATCTATTTGCGTTCTGCCGCGCAGGACAAGCATATCCCCCATTTAAAACCTCTGCCCAAGCCGGCCTCTCGCTAACATATAAAAAACCCCGCGTTAAAAACGCGGGGTTTTTATTGTCATATATAAATACTTCTTATATTTTTAATTTGGGGCATTCTTTGCCAAACAGTCTGGCCACATTATCGTGCCCTTTTTGGCAGGCAATCTTCCAGGCTTGCTCTTTGGAATCAGCAGACTCCGAAAGTTCCGTCTGCAACAGCAGATCCACCATTTTTTCATCCCCGCGGACAGCCGCTACGGAAAGCATATCTCTGGTGCCAAAAAAGGTAAACGGATCTGCACCGGCCGAAAGCAGCAATTGGACCGTATCATAACAACCTGCGCCCACGGCCAAGCCCAACGGGGTAAAAATATCCGACAATTTCACATTAGGATATGCCCCCGCTTTTAACAAAATTTTGACCAAAAGCGTTCTCTCTTTGGTGCATTGATTGAAAAGAGAAGCAAAATCTTTAGAGCCCTCCGCCAACACGTTCGGGTTGGCCCCTTTTTGCAACAGATCCTGTATTTGCAAAATTTGCGTATTAGGCTTTTTGGCTTCTTTCAACAATGCTTCTTTTAATTGCTTATCCAACTCCAGTTGCTTTTTGCCAGACTGCAGCAAAACAACGGTATCCAGCTCTGCTAGTTGCGACAGATCCAGCGATTGACCGCCCATCGCAGGCAAAGCAAACAGAAACAATGCCACCGGCAAAACAAACTTTTTCATATGTCAGACTCCTTTTTTAGGCTTCTAATATATACTGAAATATATTACAAGTATAACCGCCTTGCTTAAATCTTCAATCCCCAACGGGATTTGTTTATTTAAGCAGGTTTGTCAGGCTGCGGCTTTCCACTTCTTCCTTCATTTTGGCAATCACGTCAGCCAAGGGCAAACCGTTTAAGTTCTTGCCGTCGCGCAAACGCACCGTAACGGCCCCGTCCTGCGCTTCTTTGGCACCAATGACCAAGGAATACGGAATGCGCTGCATATGCGCTTCGCGGATTTTGAGGCCCAGTTTTTCCGGGCGGATATCCAACTGCACGCGCAAACCGGCCGCACGCATTTTTTCCGCCACTTCTTTGGCGTAGGGAATTTGGGCGTCCGTCAACGTCAGGATTTTGGCCTGCACCGGCGCCAACCAAAGCGGGAACCAGCCGGCGTAATGTTCAATAATCACGCCGATAAAGCGTTCAATGCTGCCAAACATGGCGCGGTGCACCATGATGGGGCGTCTGCGGCCTTCGGGGGCCACAAACTCCAGGTCAAAGCGTTCGGGCAAGTTAAAGTCAAACTGAATGGTGGACAGCTGCCACAGACGGCCAATGGCGTCCATCACCTTAATATCAATTTTCGGCCCGTAGAAAGCGGCTTCGCCGGCGTGTGTGGTGTAAGGAATATTGTTGCTGTCCAGCACGTGGCGCAAGGCATTTTCGGCCCGTTCCCAGTCTTCCACCTTGCCGGTGAAATGTTCCGGGTGTTTGGGGTCGCGCGTGGAAAGTTCCACGGCGTATTTTTCAAAACCGAAAGTTTTAAAAATGTGCATGGCAAAGTCAAAGCACTGTTTGACTTCGTCTTCCACCTGTTCGGGCATGCAAAAAATGTGCGCATCGTCCTGCGTAAAACCGCGCACACGCAACAGCCCGTGCAAAGCGCCGGAGCGTTCATAGCGGTACACGGTGCCCAGCTCGGAGTAGCGCAACGGCAAATCGCGGTAGCTGCGCAGGTTGGATTTATAAATTTCCACGTGGAAGGGGCAGTTCATCGGCTTAATCTGATATTTGTCGCCGTCCACTTCCATGGGGTGGAACATGCTATCGGCATAAAAACCAGCGTGGCCGCTGATTTCAAACAGGTGCAGGCGCGCAATATGCGGGCTGTAGACCATATCATAGCCGCGTTTAATGTTTTCGTCTTTAATCCAGTCTTCCAGCACCTTGCGCAACATGCCGCCCTTGGGGTGCATTAAAATCAACCCCGGGCCCACGTCGTCGTTAATGCTGAACAAATCCAACTCCGGCCCCAGTTTGCGGTGGTCGCGTTTGGCGGCTTCTTCCTGCTGTTTAACGTAGGCGTTCAGTTCGTCTTTATCGTTAAAGCACAAGCCGTAAATGCGCTGGAGCATGGGGCGTTTTTCGTCCCCGCGCCAATAAGCGCCGGCAATGGAAGCAAGTTTAAAATTGTTAATTTTGCCCGTGTGTTCCACGTGCGGGCCGTGGCACAGGTCGGCATAGTCGCCGGTTGTATAGACGGTAATTTCGCCGTCCGGCAAGTCTTCCAACAGTTCCAGTTTATAGGTTTCGCCGCGTTTTTCAAAGAAAGCCTTGGCTTCGGCTTTGCTCATATGTTTGCATTCAAAGGGAACACGCGCCTTGATGATTTCTTTCATCTTCGTTTCAATAGTTTTCAAATCTTCAGGCGTGAACGCATGGGGACAGTCAAAATCGTAATAAAAGCCGTTATCTACGGCCGGGCCGATACCCAGTTTGGTACCGGGGAACAACTGCTGCACGGCAGCGGCCATCACATGGGCGCAGGAATGCCGTTTTGTTTCCAGTTCTTTGTTTTCCATAAGTATCCTTCAGCGGGTTAACCGCTTAAATTTATATAATAAGTATATCAAATTAAAGGGTACGCCTGCCTTGGCGCAACATATGCACTTTCTACACGATTTATACGCTTCATTTAAAAATAACTATAAACTTTTGCTTTTGGCCTCGCTTCCGGCTTTGGCCTTAACCTGTTTTGGGCTGCACCAGCTGGAGGTGGCTTCCCCCGCTGTTTGGGCCTGCGCGCTGACGGCGCGCCTGGCGGTGGAGTTCTGTTTTTTGGGGGCCTGCCTGGCGCTGTTAAACCTAATTGGCATTAAGAACAAATGGATACTGGCCCTGTTTTTATATGTTTATTATTTGGCCTGCACGGCCGACATGGTGCTTTTGTGGTATTTTAAAGAACGCTTCGGCGCCAAATATCTAGACACCATGGAAGGCGGCGACTATGCCTTTTTGACCGACTGGCGCACCCTTTCTTATTTAACGGTATTTCTGCTTTTCTGTCTGTTTAGCGTAAAACGCTTTTTTGTGGCGCCTGCGCGCAAAACGGCCGCCAAACAGCTGGCGCTGTGCGTGCTTATTTTGCTGGGTTTATCGTGGCTTAATCCGCTTGCTTTGCTTTCCAAACCCAACGATTTTTTGACGGCCTATTTAATGCCCCCCTCCCCGGTGTACACGCTGCGCGCCTTGGTGGCCCCGCAGCTTAAGGCGCAAATCACGCCCGATTTGCCCCCCGCCGTGGCCCAAACGGCCCGCCAATACAATGTGTTTACCGCCCGCAACACGGGCATAGGCAAAGAATATACGCGCGTCATTTTAATAGCCACCGAAAGCCTGTCCGCCAAATACATGCACCGCTTTAACCCGCTTATCCCGCCGCAGGCCAGCCAAACCTATGACCAAATTTTTCAGCGCTACCCTTCCGCCACGCTGCACACGGTTACGCTTTCCACGCTCTATGGGCTGACGGTTATTTTTTCTTCCCACCCCAATGCCAAATTAAATTATGAAAACGGCTACCCCCTTTCTTTTGTCAAAGAACTTAAAAAATACGGGTTTCACACGGCCTTTCTGCGTGGCGCCAACGAAAACTACATGGACGAAAACCTGCTCTTTCACCAGGCAGGGTTTGAGGTGGTGCGCGGGCGCAACTTTTTTGAAGATTTGGACGCGTATGAGCCCTATATTGAATGGTGGGGCCTGACCGACCGCAAGCTTTATGAATATGCCGCCGACTATTTGCAGCAAAACAAAGATGAAAAGACCTTTTTAACCCTGCTGACGGTAGACACCCATGTCCCCCTGGGCCGCTTGGACTATTTGGGCCAGGAATATGAAGAAATAGACGCCCAATTTTATGATGTGCCCACCATGCCCCGCGCCTATGCCCGCGCCGGGCAGGACTTGGCCCATTTCTTGCGACTGCTAGACGAAAAGGGCCTGATGGACGAACACACCCTGGTGCTGGTAACCGGCGACCACCCGTCCTATTCCAACACCCCCACCAATAAGCTCTTTAAACCCTATCAGCGGGTGTTTGACCGCATTCCCTTTGCCATTATCACCCGCACCCCGCTCAAAAAACCGCTCACGCAGGCAACATTGGCCAGCCAATTAGACATTGCCCCCACAGTGCTGGACCTGCTCAATCTGCCGCAGCCCAAGGGCTTTTTTGGCCATAGCCTGTTTGATTTAGAAGAACAAAGAAGCGTTTTTGACGTGAAGGAAGACTACGTGGTGGTCAGCACGGATAAGGGTTTTAATATCATTGCTCTTAACTCGCAAAAACCGCAAGACCGCCCGGTGATAGACTTAATCCGCACGTTTTGGACGGAAGACTAAATTTGCCCTTCTGCCGCGCCCCAAAAGCGGCACCAAACCGCGGGCAGGGCTTTATGGCAGGGGCCAAACGCCGTACTTCCGCCCAAATATGCTAAAATCTTTAGGTATCCGTATATCTACTTTTTAATTATGGAGGCAGCATGAATACAGCAGCACAAGCCAGCAGCGGCAACCTGTTTTTTATGCTCATGATTATTATTATCATGGTCATGATTTTCTGGTCCGGCCGCGGGCAAAAGAAACGCGAGGCCGAAAGACAGACCAGAGTGGACGCTTTACAAAAGGGGGACGGTGTCATTCTGCCGGGCGGTATTGTAGGCACGGTAGTGGGCTTTAAAGACAACGCCCTGGAAGTAAAAGTAGCCGAAAATGTAAAACTAACCGTTTTGAAATCGGGCATTGTAGGGTTCCTGACCAATGCAACGCCTGCTAACCAAGGAGGAACCAAATAATGTCCAAACCGCTGGCCATTAAATGGAT
>CALUQA010000100.1 GCA_944322775.1 uncultured Elusimicrobiales bacterium | reverse complement strand
GTATTTTGCCGTAAAATAAAACAGCAAAACAAAACACACGGTAAAACCAATTAATTGAAAAAGCAGAGCGTTTAGCATATGTACTATATTATCATATTTTAAAAAGAAAATATATTTGTTTTAAAAGACTTTGCCCCGCCGCTCCAACCGTCCGCCCCGCAGCCAAAGTCCCCCCGCAGGCAAGCCCGTGCAGGAACATCAAAAAATATATAGAATATAGGTAATGCAAGAAACGTTGACCACTTCTTTATTTAACCGCTTTTCTGCCGGGCGCGCTCCGGACAAAACCGATTTCAATGCTTCTAAAATGTTTTCGCTGTTAGAGGACCCTTTTGGCATTTGGTGTTCTTTCCATGCCCCGGCCGAAGAAGCCGTCAACGAACTCAACCGCTACGAAAACTTAAAAGTCCGTACGGACCGCCACAACCGCGACGCGTGGATACGCGACCATTTCCCGGGGGTGGAGTTTATATCCGCCGCCAATGACACACAGCGCTTTCAGGCCACGCTGCAAGCCATGGCCGATGGCAAACCGGCCATTGTCAACGCTTCGCTGTGGAACCTGCCCAAAAACATTTACGGCAGCGTCAACATGCTGCAGCGGGTGGAAAGCGGCAACAGCGTTTTCGGCCCCTTTCATTACCGCATAGTGCAGTTTAAACGTGCACACGATTTAAAAGAACATTACGCCTTACAGGTGTCTTTGCTCAACCATATTCTTTCGGACATTCAAGGCTACACCTGCCGCTATACCCATGTGGAACTGAAGGGCAAAGCGGTGGAAGTGGACTATCTGGAGCACGAAGAACGCCTGGAGCGGGAACTGAATTATTTTCGCCTCATTCGCGACGGCAAAGCCAAGCACGAAGCGCACAAACCGCCCAAAGCCTCCAACCCGCCTTGGCGCGTGTATGCCAACAAAATGGTGGCCCAAAGCAAAGATTTGCAAATGCTGCCTTCCTTAAGTGCGGAAATGCGCCAATGCCTTAAAATTTACGGCATGTTTACCACCGACGATGTGGCCCATGCCGGCTTGGATAAACTGCGCACTATTTTGGAAGAACCCTTTGCCACGGACGCTTATTATAATTCCGTGGCTTACCTGCACCATAAACCGGTGCTCAAACAGGAAGGATTCTTCCCCCCGCCGCCCAAAAAACGCAATTTGTATTTTGATTTTGAAGCCACGGAAACCTTCACCAAAGACAATGTCTCTTTTGTCTATTTAATCGGCATTTGGGATAAAGAAGAAGACAAATATGTTTCTTTTGTGGCCAAAACACCGGAAGAAGAAATCAAAATTTTTGAACAGTTTTACGATTATATCAAAGACCCCGCAAACACCGTCCTTTATCACTGGACGGAATACGAGGCCAAAAAAATGCGCAAAATGGCGCAGGAAAACAAACACGACGAGCAGAAACTTAATTTGCTGGTCAGTTTGTGCTACGACTTAAAAGTGGCCGTACAAAAAGCCTTTTATTTGCCGGCGCCCAGTTTTTCGCTCAAGGCGGCCGCACCGGCCTTTGGCTTTAACTGGCGCCAGGACGATTGCGGCGCCATGGACAGCATGGTCTATTTTACCAACTGGCTTAAAACCGGCAACGAAGACTTGCTTAAAAAAGTGCTGATGTACAACGAAGACGACTGCAAAGCCATGCTGTACCTGGAAAATAAATTAAAAGAAGCCGATGTGCTTAAACTAAAATGAACAAAGAATTTCTCGTCTTGCAGGAATGTTTAAAAACGGCCGGGCGCATTGCCAAGCGCCATTTGGGCAAGGTCAGCTACCACCTGAAAGCCAAAGACAATTTGGTCACCCAGGCGGACGTAGCCTGCCAAAAAGCCATTTTGCAAATTATTAAAAAGAATTTCCCCCAGCATGATTTTCTGGCCGAAGAAAACGGCCTGAAAAACACCGGCTCGGACTGGAAGTGGGTGATTGACCCCATAGACGGCACCACCAACTATGCCCACACCATGCCGCATTTTTCCGTCTCCGTGGCGCTGGCCTATAAAAACGACATTGTGTTAGCCGGCGTATACGACGTGTGCATGGACGAAATGTTTTTGGCGCGCAAAGGCAAAGGCGCCACGCTAAACGGCAAAAAAATCCATGTTTCTTCCGTCAGCAAACTGCAAAATGCGCTGCTGGTGACGGGGTTCCCTTATGTGCGGGAAAACCGCATGGACGAACTTTTAAACCGTTTTAAAAATTTTATTCTTTCCTGCCATGATATCCGCCGTTTGGGCTCTGCCGCGCTGGACATGTGCTGGGTGGCGGCCGGCCGTTTTGACGGCTATTGGGAAGACAGCCTAAACCCGTGGGATATATCGGCCGGAAAGCTGATTTTGGAAGAAGCCGGCGGCAAAGTGACCGACTATGCCGGCAAGAAGTGGAAAAAGCTGGAAACGTTCGGTTCGCAGACGTTGGCCAGCAACGGCAAGATTCACCGGGAAATGTTTGCTATAATAAACAGAGAATCACTTTAACACACGGCGGACGCGTCCGCGTGCCGCCAAGCAGCAAGGGTTTGACGTACAGAGGGTCTTTCATGTCCATTAGTGTTGTAAAACAGTATAGCGTGTTCCTAGTCAACGAACCGGGCGCGCTACGGAATTTTGCCGACCTGTTTGTAAAAGAACGGGTCAACCTGATTGGCATTTCGCAGGACGTACGCTTTGATGCGGCCGTCGTGCGCGTGGCCGTCAGCTATAACACGGAAATCAGCCACGCCCTGACCAAGGCCGGCTTTACCAGCGTAAAAACGGACGCCATTTGCATAGACACCAACGACCGTGTAGGTCTGGCCTACGACATTGGCGACGTGCTGCAGAAAAAAAATATCAACATCACCACCATTTACGGCGCCTGTGTGGGTAATGGCCGCACGCGCTTTATTATTGTGGTCAGCGATATTACCCAAGCCTTAAGCGCCTTGGAAAGCTCCGGTTTATTTTAAAACAAAAACCCCGCTCTAAAAAGCGGGGTTTTAATTTGCACAAATAAAAACGCACCCCGTAAAAGGGCGCGTTTTCTGCCAATTTATTTTAATCCATTTGTTTTTTGCGGTCCTTCATTTCCTGCTTCCAGCGCTTTTGCGCCAGTTTGTAGCGCCGCTCGGCTTCGCCGCTTAAAATGTCGTCCACGCGTTTGGCCTTTACCTGGTCCAGGTTCTTTTCCTGTTCTTGAATGGTTTTTTCCCATTGGTCCAGGTTGGCGCGCACGGCGGCAATGCGTTCCTTGCTCCACACAATGCTTTCGTCGGTGGCTTGGGACACAATTTCCAAAAGGCGGGCCTTTATCTCGGCTTTTTTATCGTCGCTTTTGGCTTTGCGGTATTGTTTAGCCAATTTTTTTATTTCTTTATTGCGCTTTTCAAAACGTTTCTGCTGTTCTTTGGGCGACAAAGCCGGTTTAGGCTGCACAGGAACCGGCGCCGGCACCACGGCCGCTTCTTTGGGCAAATTGCACTCGCCTTCCGGTTCGGTCGGGCCCTGCTGCGCATACGCCAAGCCGCACGTCGCAGCCAGCAAAAATAAAAATGCTATTTTTTTCATGTTCCCCTCCGCGCCAGGCACAAGCCTTGCTTGTATCTAACGCATAAACGGACGGTTTTATTGCACGGAACCGTCTTTTACGCCCGCTTCGGCAAAGCCGCGCGCGCGCAACTTGCAGGAATCGCAGTGCCCGCAGGGCTTATCGCCGCCGGCGTAGCAGCTCCACGTCAGCTCAAACGGCACGCCCAATTTGGCGCCCAAACGCACGATGTCTGCTTTGTTCAAATTCATCAGCGGGGCCAATACTTCCACCCCGTGGGTTACGCCGCGTTCCGTGCCGCGGTTGATGGCTTCGGTAGCGGCTTTAAAGAAAGCGGGCGTGCAGTCCGGATAGCCCGAAAAATCCACCGCGTTGGGGCCGGCCACCAGGGCGTCGGCATGGATAGCGTCCATTAAAGAAGCCCCCACGGAAAGGAATACCAAATTTCTGCCCGGCACATAGGTGGAAGGAATTTTTCCGCTTTCAATTTCTTCCATGGACAAATCCGGTATGGGTTTATTTTTGTCCACCAAAGAGCTGGAAACAAGCCACGGAAAATCCAGCGTAACAAAATGATGTTTTACGCCCAAGTTTTGGGCTATTTGCTTGGCGGCGCGCACCTCGCGGTCGTGCTTTTGGCCGTAAGAAACCGTCAAAGCTTCGCATTCATAGCCTTTGTCCAAGGCCCAGTACAGGCAGGTGGTGCTGTCCAACCCGCCGGAAAATAAAACAATTGCTTTCTTTTTCATATATACCTCTAAAATCCGCTCATGCTGGCGTTTAAGGCGCCTTCAATTTCAAAGTCTTCCATGGCTTTGATGTCTTCGTCGGTTAAATCGTCCACATATTTAATGGCGTAAACAATCAGCGTCACCTTGGGGTTCGGGGCTCCGTCTTCGGCGCTGTTATATTGGCCCAAGAACATGGCGTCTGCCCCTTTGGCCGCTACAAAACGGCGGGCTTTTTCCACCCCGCGTTTAAGCGTGTCGCGGTCCGGCTCCAGGTTTTTAATGCGCAGCAGACCCAGGTTGCCGTACGGGCGGGTGATTTCGCTTTTATCGGTGATAATCTGCACATCGGGCGGCATCGTTTCCGGGAAAGTCGGCCCTATGGGGATCCAGTCCATATTTGCCTGGTTAAGCGTGGCGCACGCCCCCAACAAAAGACACAACGGCAAAATCCATAATTTTTTCATACTCCCTCCTAATTTTTAGATGCCAACTGCCCGCAGGCGGCGCTGATATCGTTGCCCATGCTTTTGCGAATGGTCACGCCGATACCCATGGCTTTTAGCGCTTCGGCCATTTCCTGCACGGCGCGGTCGTCGGTTTTTTTGCCGCGGCCCAAGTTGCAGGCAATTAAATTTACATGCAACAAATAACTAAATTGGCTTTCTCTAATCCATTTGCCCAGTTTGCGGATATGCTCGGGGCGGTTGTTCACCCCGTCAATGACGGCATATTCCAAAAACACCTGCCGCCCCGTCAGCGCCAAATATTCGTCCAGCGCGCGGCGCAGCTCTTCCAAATCGTAGCGGCGGTTGACGGGCATAAGTTTGCTGCGTTCCTCATCGTCGGCATTATGCAAAGAAACCGCCAAATTGACCTGCGGCAAATCCACCGCCAGCTTATGCAGTTTGTCGGCAATGCCCGAAGTGGAAATGGAAATATGCCGCGCCCCGATATTTAAAAAGTCGGGATTGGTTAAATTTTGCACGGCTTTGACCACGTTTAAATAGTTGACCAGCGGCTCGCCCATGCCCATAAACACCACGTGTGAAATACGCTCGCCGATTTTTTCTTTGCGCACGTACTGGAACCACATCAGCACCTGGTCAGCAATTTCTTCGTCGTTCAGATCGCGCTTAAAGCCCATCCGGCCCGTGCTGCAAAAGCTGCATTTCATCCGGCAGCCCACCACCGTGGACACGCACACGCTCCACCCCTCGTGGGGTTTAAGAAGCACGGTTTCAATTAAAAGGCCGTCTTTCAGTTTCAGCAAAGCTTTAACCACGCGGTCTTTTTCGGAATAAACCATTTTTTTGACGGTAAAGCTTAAAATGGGGCGTTCTTTTTCCAGCTTTTCGCGCAAATCTGCCGGCAAAGAAGTAGCCTCATTCCAAGAAGAAATGCCGTTTTTATACACGGCGTCTTTTACCTGTCCAATGCGGTAGGCCGGCAGGCCGGCGTCTTTAATAAATTGTTTCACGTATTCAAAATTCATGGTTTATGTCCTGTCTAAAAAGTATCTTTATTTTATCATTTTTGCAAGCCACGCCCAACGCCACTTCACGCGCCCAAAAGAAATTTTGCATATATAAGGTAAGAAAAAGTGTAAAAATGCCCTTTTTTTAGTATAATACCTGCACTATGAGCGAAGATATTAAATTTAGCACATCCGGTTTTCGGGCGGTCATTGCCGAAGGTCTAACGGCGCAAACCGTCCAGCGTCTTGCATTCGGGATTTCCGACCACGTTTTGGAAAACTCTTACTACGGTTTTGAAGGAAGCGGCTATCAAAAACACTGTCAGGAACTGGGCAAAAAGCCCAAAAAGCCGCTTGTAATCATCGGCTACGACACCCGCTTTTTATCCAAACAGCTGGCCTATGTGGCGGCCAATGCTTTTTTGGCCAACGGCATCAGCGTAAAAATGGCGGACGAACCCCTTCCCACGCCAGTGGCCGAATGGAACGTGCTTAAAGAAGGCGCCGTGGGCGCCGTCATCATTACCGGCAGCGAAGCCGAATATAATGTCTGCGGTCTGAAATGGGTGGCCTATTACGGCGGCATTGCCAACAACGAAATTGTGGAAGACATCGAAAAACGCACCCCCGGCCCCAATGCCCAAGTGCTAAAAACGTCTTCTACGGAATTTGGCCATTTAAACACGGCCGTCGTGCCCACCAATGCGCTTAAAAAAGAATACATGACGCACCTGGAAAAAATATTGGACAGCAAGGCGCTCAAAAAGGCTAAACTTAAAATCGCTCTGGATCCGCTCTTCGGCACGGCGCAATATTATTTCCGCGCTCCGCTGGAAAGATGCGGCGTAACGGTGGAAGCCATAGACGAAGGAACGGACGTGCTTTTTGGCGGCAAGGTGCCCAATGCCGGCCCCGTCAGCCTGGAAGGGCTTAAAAAACTGGTCGTTTCCAAAAAAATGCACCTGGGCATTGCCTGCAACCCCGACTGCGACAAATTTGGTATTATAGATTCCGACGGGGAATGGATTTCCCCCAACGAAATTGGCCCCATGCTTTTGCACCATATGGCCAAAAACAAAAAGCTCAAAGGCCGCGTGGTGCGCAGCGTTATTACGTCCACGCTTTTTGACCAAGTGGCCAAAGCACACGGGCTTATGCTGCGCGAAACGCCGGTGGGCTTTAAATATATTACCGAGCTGATGACCACCGGGCAGTATATTATGGGCATGGAAGAGTCCGGCGGCATTGCCGTGGCCAACCATATCCCCGACAAAGACGGCCTGCTGGCCTGCTTTTTGGTGGTGGATATGCTGGCGGTGGAAGGCAAAACGCTCAAGCAAATCCGCAAAGATTTCTACAAACAGTATCGTCCCATGTATGACCAAAAGGTCAGTATCCCCAAGACCGAAACGGAAATCAACCGCATCATGGAACGCCTGGACATCAAGCCCCCCCTGGCTATTAACAAAACGTCCGTGTGGCGCATTGACTCCACCGACGGTTTTAAGTTTATTTTAAAAGGCGGCAGCTGGTTGGCCATTCGTCCTTCCAGCACCGAGCGCCGCATACGCCTGTATGCCGAAGCACCCGATGAAAAACTGCCGGCCGCTTTAATTAAAGAAGGCAAAAAAATTATAGACAGCATTATCTAGCCCTGTGCTGGATAAAGGGGGTTTTATATGGCCCGGATTAAAAAAATAACCGGCAGAGAAGTGTTGGACTCCCGCGGATACCCCACCGTAGCCGCGGACGTAACGCTTGACGACGGTACCACCGCCACCGCCATGGTGCCCAGCGGCGCGAGCACCGGCTCGCACGAAGCGCTGGAACTGCGCGACGGCGGCACGCGCTACAACGGCAAAGGCGTTTTAAAAGCCGTGGCCAACATCGGCAAAATTGCCAAACGCGTGGCCGGCATGGACGCGGCCGATATCCGCCTGGTGGACGACACCATGATTGCCTTGGACGGCACCGAAAACAAAAGCAAACTGGGCGCCAATGCCATGCTGGCTGTTTCCATGGCAGTGCTGCGCGCCGGGGCCCAAAGTGCCAAAAAACCGCTTTACGAATATATCCGCACCTGCTATGGGCTGAAGGCCAAAGAATACATTTTGCCCACGCCCATGCTGAATATTATTAACGGCGGCAAACATGCAGACTCCGGCCTGGACGTGCAGGAGTTTATGATTGTGCCCGCCAAAGCCAAAACGTTTGCCGAAGCCCTGCAATGGGCCAGCGAAACGTACCACGCGCTTAAAGACGTGTTAAAGAAAGCCGGCCAAGTGGTGGCCGTGGGCGACGAAGGCGGCTTTGCCCCCAAAATTGCCAAGCACGAAGACGTGCTTAAAACCCTGGTGCAGGCGTGCAAAAAAGCCAAACATCCGTCCATGTCTTTGGCGATGGACTGCGCCGCCAGCGAATTTTATAAAAACGGTAAATACCATTTTGAAAAGAAAGATTACACCGCCGAGCAAATGTGCAAAATTTATGAAGGTTGGTGCAAAAAATATCCCATCGTGTCCATAGAGGACCCCTTGCAGGAAGACGACTGGCAGGGCTGGCAGCACATTACGGCCCGGCTGGGCAAAAAATCCGCCTGGTGGGCGACGATTTATTTGTCACCAATCCGGTGCGTTTGCAAATGGGCATTGAACAAAAAGCGGGCAACGCCATTTTGATTAAACTCAACCAAATTGGCACCGTGTCGGAAACCATAGACGTTATTGCCGCGGCGCATAAAGCCAAATACAGTTGCATTATTTCGCACCGCTCCGGCGAGACGGAAGACACGTTTATTGCCGATTTGGCCGTAGCCACCAATGCCGGCGCCATCAAAACAGGCGCCCCGGCCCGCGCCGAACGCACGGCAAAATATAACCGCCTGTTGCAAATAGAGCATGAACTGGGCAAAAAAGCCGTTTATGCCAAAGACAAAGCATTTAAAAAATGAATGAACTGAAAGACTTAATTATACGCAACCGCAAACCGCTGCTGGCCGCCGCTTTGGTGGTGGTGGCGGTTTGCTGGTTTTTGGGCAGCAGTTTTTTAAGTTTAATCCACAATAAAATAGAGTTCAAACGCTTAAGCAAACTCACCGTGGAGCTGGACCAACAGCATGAAGAACTGCAAAAAAGGCTCGCTTTGCTTAAAAAGCAAGACCCGGCTTATATGGAAAGAATTGCCCGGGTAAAATACCACATGTCCAAAAACGGAGAAACCGAATTTAGATTTGATACCGGCAAATAAGCCCCTTGGGGGCCGTGCTTTGCCGCGGGAAGGATTTGTATGAATATTGACGTGTTAGAACTGGGCCCCATGGCCAACTGCACCTATTTGGTCAGCCAAGACAAAGACGCTTTGCTTATAGACCCCGCCTGGGATATGAACTACATAGAACATACCCTTAAAGAAAAGGGATTGAACTTGCTGGGGGTGTTTTTTACCCACGGGCATTTTGACCATGTCAAAGAGTCTGCCCAGCTGTTGCAAAGCCACGGCCTGAAAGCCTATATAGAAGAAAACGACATCATTTTAAGCGGCCTGCCCGCCGAGGTGCTGCACCCCTACCGTGGGGAACAGACCTTTCAGGTGGGGCCGTTTACCGTGCATGCCATTCCCACGCCGGGGCACACGGCCGGCGGCGTTTGCCTGCAAATTGGCGAGGCCTTGTTTACCGGAGACACCCTTTTCCCGGGCGCGTGCGGACGGGTGGATTTGCCCTCTTCCGACCCCAGAGAAATGCGCAAAAGCCTGCTTAAACTTTCCAAACTGCCGGAAGAAACGCGCATTTTTGCCGGCCACAGCTATGGCGGCAAATGCTCTTCTTACATCGGGCAGGAACGCCTGAAAAACCCCTTTATGCGCAACGCGATTAAAGACGAGAAGGTAATTTCCTAATGCACCCGATACTGTTTAAAATAGGCTCTTTTGAACTGGCTTCTTATGGGTTGATGACGGCACTGGCCTATATGGCGGCGGCGTGGTATTTGTACAAACGCCTCTCTTATATTAAGTTGGACAAAGACACGTTTTGGAATATTATTTTTATTGCTTTTGTGTCGGCGCTGGTCGGGGCCAAACTGCTTTATATCATCGTCTCCTGGCCGGAAATGGGCGCCACCTTTGCCCAACGCATAACGTACGCAGTGCAAAACTTCCGCTACGGGTTTGTGTTTTTTGGCGGGGCCGTAACGGCCATCTGCGCGCTGATTTATTATTTGAAAAGAAAAAAACTGCCCATTTTAAAAACGGCCGATTTTTTAATTGTGGCTCTGCCCATCGGCCATGCCATCGGGCGCATTGGCTGTTTTTTGGCGGGCTGCTGTTTTGGCAAACCCACCGATATGCCCTGGGGCGTGGCGTTCACCGATCCGCACAGCCTGGTGGCCCAGCAATATTTGGGCGTACATCTGCACCCCACGCAACTCTATGAAGTGGCGGCCAACCTGATTTTATTTTTTATTTTGCAAGCTTATTACAAAAAACCGCATAAAAACGGCGCCGTGCTGGCGGCCTATTTGATAGGCTACTCTGTCATACGTTTTGGGATAGAGTTTTTCCGCGGGGACTTCCGCGGGGAATATGTGCTGGGGCTTTCCCCCTCACAGTTAATAGCCGTGCTGACCATTGCGCTCACGCTGTTTGTAATGCGCTTTTTAAAAAAGGATACACCCCATGCCGGAGAAAAAAATTCTTGATTTTGCGGGTTATTCCCGCCGTTTAGACATCTTTGCCACCGACGAACTGCCGCAGTTTTCCCGCGCGCTGGTGCAAAAGATGATTAAAGAAGGCAAAATCACCGTAAACGGTAAAAAAGTAAAGCCTTCCTGGCCGTTGCAAACCGGCGAAAAAGTGGAAATAGAATTGCCCGAACCTCAAGCCCAAAGCGCCAAACTGGCCGAGCTGATTATTGCAGACGGCAAAGATTATTTTGTTATCAATAAACCCGCCGGCATGCTGGTGCACCCGCAAAGCCCCATTTGGGAAACCAACCCCGAGGCCGCCTTTGCCAGCGAAGAAACATTGGTGTCGCTTATCTTGGCAAACCCGCTCAAAGGGTTTGAGCCTTCCGTGCAGCGCGCCGGCTTGGTGCACCGTTTGGACCGCGAAACCAGCGGGGTCATGCTGATAGCCAAAAATGCCGATTTTCAAAACGCGATGACGGAGCTGTTTGCCTCGCGCCAGGTGCATAAAACCTATCACTCCATTGCCTGCGGCGAAAT
>CALUQA010000099.1 GCA_944322775.1 uncultured Elusimicrobiales bacterium | reverse complement strand
TTATCTTTGCTTTTTTGGTGGCCACCGTGTGCTGCTATAAAGGCATCAGCACGCGCGGCGGGGCCGAAGGGGTGGGCAAAGCCACCACCGGTGCCGTGGTGACGTGCATTGTGATGATTTTGGTGCTGGACTATTTCTTGACCGCCATTTTGACGGCGTTTGGGATTTAAATGATAGAAAATAAACATCTCAAAAAGAGCTTTGGCTCTCATCATGTGCTTAAGGACGTCAACCTGAATATAGAGGACGGCAAAGTGACCTCTATTTTGGGCGGCTCGGGCTCGGGCAAGAGCACGCTGATTAAGTGTATGATGCGCCTGCTGGACCCCGACGGCGGGGAAATTATCGTCAAAGGCAAAGACATTACCCGCATTAAAGATCCGTTCCGCCTGGCGGCGGTGCGGCGCCATTTTGGGTATTTGTTCCAAGAGGGGGCTTTGTTTGACTCCATGACCGTGGGGGAAAACGTGGCGTTTGGCCTTTCGTATTTGACCGACGTGCCCCAAAGCCAATATGCCGCGGTGGTGAAAGAAAAACTGGCTATGGTGGGCTTAAAGCCGGAAGTTGCCAAATTGAACCCGTCGGAGCTTTCCGGCGGCATGCGCAAGCGCGTCAGTTTGGCGCGCGTGCTGGCCATTAGCCCCAAGTGCATTTTGTACGACGAACCCACCACCGGCTTAGACCCCATTATGTCCGACATTATCAGCGATTTGATTTTGGAAATGAAAAAGAAAATCGGCGTTACCTCCGTGGTGATTACGCACGATATGCATTCGGCTTTTAAAATATCGGACTACATTGCTTTTTTGTATGAAGGTGAAATTTTGATGTACGGCACGCCGGAAGAGTTTAGAAAGACGAAAAATCCGTACGTGCGGCAGTTTGTGGACGGCTCCAGCCATGGGCCGATACACATGAAACTTATGCGGGAATAAGCGCCCGCCGCCCTTGTGCTGCAGGGCGGAAGAAAGCGGAAGTAAAGTTTTTAAAATCCATTTAAGGTAGAATAAAATTATGAAACCGGAAACAAAATTGGGTATATTTACCGTCCTGGGGCTGATTGTCCTGGGCATGTCTTTATATTTTTTGGGCGGGTTTTCCATCACGCGCAGTTATGATTTGAATGTGCAATTTGCCGACGTTTCCGGCTTGCCGGTCAAAGCGGCCGTCAAACTGGCGGGGGTGGAAGTGGGCAAAGTAAAAGATATTAAAATTGAAGATCAAAAGGTTATTGTAGTGGCGGCTATCCACGAAGACGTGCCCATATATAAAGGCGCCAAATTTGCCGTGGTGATGACGGGCATCATCGGCACCAAATACATTAAAGTAACCCAAGGCGACGAAAGCCTGGGCTTATTAAAAGAAGGTGCCTATGTGCGCGGCGTGGACGAAAAACCCATGGACGAACAAATTGCCGAAACCATGGCCAGCGTAAAAGACCTGGTGGACAGTATCCACAATCAGGGGCAATTTGGTGCGCAGCTTAACGACGCCATGCGCGATATCCGCCAGCTTTCCGCCAACGTCAACCAATTGGTGGCCACCATGCGCCCGTATGTGACCACCTCCATGAAAAATTTGGAAGATATTACCAATAAATTAAACAACGTCATGGACAGCATTACCAACCAGGACGGGGTGCTGGGCACGCTGATTAAAGATACGGAAATGAAAGACCAAGTCAAGCAAAGCGTGGGTGAACTCAAGCAGACCATGACGGAAGTAAAAACCTTTGTGGGCAAGATGAGCCGCTTCCGCGTGTATTGGGATTATGACTTTTTCTATGCCACCGGCCCGGGCGTGGCCACCAGCGACTTGGCACTGGAAATCTTCCCGTCCAGCGGGTACACCTATTACCGCGCCGGTATAGCCAACATCGGCAACGAAGACGACACCTTGGGTGACGGCGACTATGTGGAACGCAATAAGCTGGATTTGCGCTTTGGCTTGTATAATAAATGGGCCAACCTCTCGGCCGGTATGATACGCGGCGCGGGCGGTGTGGCGCTGGAAGTAAAACCCTTCTATAACCACGAGTTCTTGCAGCGCTTTACGGCCGGGGTGGAATTTACCGACTGGGGCCGCGACCGCACCATCAACGGACGCTTGTTTAACAAGCCCAATTTGTCTTACGGGGTGGATTACCGCGTGAGCAAATACTTCTCCGTCGGCGCCTGGATGCGCGACGTGATGGAAACCAACTATTTCAACGTAAAGGCCAATATCTCGTTTAACGACCAGGATATATCTTCGTTCTTCGGTTTGGCCACCATGGCCCGCTAGGAGTGCTATGAAATTTAAAACGGTGTTTGTGTGCCAGAAATGCGGTTATGAGTCGCCCAAATGGTCGGGCCAATGCCCCGAATGCGGGGAGTGGAACACCCTGGCCGAGGAAGTAAAACAGCAGGAAAGCAAAAAAGAAAAGCGCACCCGCTCGTTTACCGATTTTTCGTCTGAAATCGTAAAACTTTCCGACAGCCGCGCCGTAAAAGAAGACCGCATTCCCACCCATATCGGGGAGTTTGACCGCCTGCTGGGCGGCGGGCTTGTAAAAGGGCAAATTACGCTTTTGGCCGGCGCGCCCGGCATTGGCAAAAGCACGCTTATGCTGCAGGTGGCAGACGCTTTGGCCAAAAACTTAAAAGTGCTTTATATCTCCGGCGAAGAGAGCATAAGCCAAATTTCGGGCCGCGCCCAGCGCTTGGGCGTCAATAACCCAAACATCTTTTTGCATTGCGAAGCCAATATCCAAAATATCATTGAGTCGGTGGAAAACGTAAACCCGGACGTGCTGGTGCTGGATTCTATCCAAACCGTTTATCATCCGGAGTTTACCTCCTCTGCCGGCACCATCGGCCAAGTGCGCGAATGCGCCGCCGAGCTGGTGCGTTTGTGCAAGCCCAAAGGCATTATCACCTTTGTGCTTGGCCACGTGACCAAAGACGGCGAACTGGCCGGGCCGAAAATTTTGGAGCATATGGTGGACTGCGTGCTGTATTTTGACACGGAAAAAGACAATGTGCTGCGCCTTTTGCGCCCGCACAAAAACCGCTTTGGCTCCACGCAGGAAATCGGCCTGTTTAAAATGACGGGCCACGGCCTGGAAGGGGTGGAAAACGCCAGCGAATATTTTGCGCAAACTTCCGCCCGCAGCGCTTTAAAAGGCCGCGCCTATACACTGGCGCTGGAAGGCTCCCGCCCGATTTTAACCGAGGTGCAAGCCCTGGCCAGCCCCACGCACTATCCTTACCCGCGCCGCATTGCCACGGGGGTGGATTTAAACCGCTGTTTAATGCTGTTTGCCGCGCTGGAAAAGCATGTGGGCCTGTCGCTTGACAATAAAGACATTTACGTCAGCATTGCCGGCGGCGTGAAGCTAAAAGACCCCGCGCTGGACTTGGCCATTTGCGCGGCGGTCATCAGCTCTGTCAAAGATGTGCCGGTGCCGCATGATTGGATGTTTTTGGCGGAAGTGGGCATTTTGGGACAAATTGCCAAGGTGCCGCTGATGGACCGGCGGTTGGAAGAAGCCCAGCGCTTGGGCTTTGTCAAAGCATTTTGCGCCCCGCTGGCTAAAGAAGAAAAAAAGAAACTTACCTCTCTTTCCCTGCAGGAAATTACCGAGATAAACGAACTGGCCTTAAAACTGCGCTAAACCGGTATCTTTGACATTAGATAAATTTGATATAATTAGCAGGAATAAGAAACAAAAGGAGGCCTTAAACCATGAATAACAAAACAGGGTTTACCCTGATAGAATTATTAGTTGTGGTCCTGATTATAGGAATTTTATCTTCCATTGCTTTGCCGCAATATACACGGTCTGTAAATCGTGCACGCGCAACAGAAGTCTTGATAGCTGGAAAAGCTATTGCAGATGCACAAAATCTCTATTGGATGGCTAATTCTCATTATGACCCTACTTTTTGGTATAACGACGGTGCCAATTTGGATTTTCAATACCCTGAATTGAAATATTTTACTGTTGGAACTTCTAATACAAGCGGTTGTGAGGCTGGTCTAAATTCAACAACTTGTTATTTCTCTTTCCGGGAAAAACAAGGTGCTGTAACTTTGATTTACAAACTGTACCGTGGTAAATTGGAAAGCTACTATTGTGAAAACGGTTCAAATGGTAAATGTGTGGATTATTTTGCTTGCACAGTGGGGTCGGGTGGAAAATGCTATTTTAATTAGTTCATGATGAAAATGAAATGTTTATGTCGTAAGTTTTTTTGTTTTTTATGCGCGGTATGTATCCTGCTGGGTATAGCCGCGCGTTTTCTGTTCTTAGATATTCCTTATGAATATGATGAGCTTTTTACTGCAGTAACTTCCAATCCTTCTTTGTCTTTTGCTTGGATATTGAAAAATTGGCTTTTGCCAGATGTTCATCCGCCATTACATAATTTCCTGTTGTATGTGTATAACCATATTGCTCCTTACGGATCGGAAATATGGTTACGTTTGCCTAGTTTGGTATTAGGTTTGGCTGCTTTGGTTTGGGCTTGGTTGGGCTTTCCCAAGCGTTTTGGCAAAACAGCGCGTTGTTTATTCCTGGCGCTGTTATCGTGCCAAATGTTTGGCGTTTTTTATGCTCAACATGCGCGATCGTATTCTTTGATTTTATTTTTCTCCGTTCCACTTACATTTCTATTTCTAAACATGTCTCATGCTATAGTTAAACGAAGACGCATAACGTTAAGACAATGGATAGAATTTGGCATTTTATCTTTATTATTGTGCTGGAGTCACTATTTTGGAGCATTGCTATTCGGGGTTTTTTCCGTTTTATTATTAGGGCAGGCTTTTCTATATAAACGTTCATTAGTTCCTTTTCTAGTGGTCCCTTCTTTGGTTTTTGTTTTATTCTTGCCTTGGTTGATACCTAATTTGTGGGAAAATATTCTTTTGAAACGTTTTAGCGGTACTTGGTGGCCTGGGCAAAGATCCCCTATATATATTATGCCGGAATTAACAGTTTTCTTTTTTTCCAGTTTCGGGAGCCATGTTCTTTTGATGATTTTACTACTTGCCGGTTTATGGCAAAATATGAGGATCTATCGTCGGACTGGATGCTTTGTGTACAGCAGAGATATTATCTTGCTAACACTTTCTTTATTGTTTGCTTTTGCTATAGTAGGACTGATGTATATTAAAATATATTTGTTTTTTGGTCGGTATTTTATGCCTTTTGTCCCGGTTGTCTATCTACTGTGTGCCCTTATAATAGCGCCAGTGCTGAGGCGTTATCTTTTCGGATGGGGAATATTCATTGGAGCCCTTGTAATCAACTTGGGAATGATTTTAGTAATGTATGGAGTTATGCATTTTACAGGCTTTCTTTCTTCTCGTTTGTCTGCAGAAGTCTACCGGAATCAATGGCCAGATAAGGAGTTGTTTGTGGTGGCGATGGAGGCGTTTCCACCTAGTGCAATGAACGCTATGTATGGTTTCTACCTTAATGAAGTGTGGCATATGAATGTTCGTGTAACGGAATTATATAATTTAAATGAGAAAACTAGAGAAAAATTTTTGGAAAACCGAGAGAATGCAGTCATCTTTATGCCCAATTGTACCAGTACACGTTTGAGCCGTTTGTCCAAAGAATGGAATCGGGCCGTGGGGGTTGATTTAGCTATAGGTACATCCTGCTTTTTAAAACTAACAGATGCTGGCAATTTGACTCCTCCGGCAAACTGGCGACATTTCGATGCTGAGCAATTACAAGAAATAGGAAGATTGTAATATGGTACAAATTTCTCTTATTATTCCCGTTTATAATGAAGAAGAAATGGTTCCCGTTTTTTTTAATCGGGTTGAAAAGGTGTTAGGAGGCCATTTTTCTTATGAATATGTTTTTGTTAACGATGGCAGCCGTGATGCTACACTCAAAGTGTTAAAAGCCTTGGCTGAAAAATATAAACACGTAAAAGTTATTTCTTTATCGCGTAACTTTGGCAAAGAGGCTGCTGTTACGGCAGGTTTGTCCGAAGCCGGAGGAGAAACCTCTGTTGTTTTGGATGTAGACTTACAAGATCCGGTGGAATTAATTCCTGCCTTTTGGGAAAAATACCAACAGGGTTATGAAAATGTCTATGGTTTGCGTTCTGATCGTTCGGAAGATACCTTTTTTAAACGTTTTACGGCTCAATTTTTCTATAAGGTATACAACAAACTAGCAGATTTCCCTATTCCTTATAACGCGGGGGATTTTCGCCTTCTCAGCCGTCGCGCTTCCCAAGCGGTAGTATCTTTACCGGAAAGAGATCGTTTTATGAAAGGTTTGTTTTCTTGGGTAGGATACAAAAGTGTGGCGGTTCCTTACAGCAGAGCTTCACGGGTCGCGGGCAAAAGCAAATGGAATTATTGGCAATTATGGAATTTTGCTTTGGGCGGTATAACGTCTGCTACTTCTCTCCCCCTTAAATTATGGACATATGCTGGTGTTTTTATGGCCTTTCTTGCTTTTATGTTTGCTTTATGGATTGCTTATCAGAAATTGGTTTGGGGAAACCCTGTTAGCGGATATGCTTCTATTATGGTAACAATATTGTTTTTTAGTGGTCTACAGTTGATAACCTTGGGAATTATAGGAGAATATCTTAGTCGCATTTTTGTCGAAGTCAAACAAAGGCCACCTTATCTAATAGATGAAAAAATTAATTTTTAAATCTATGCTTTAATGCTATAAAACCCGCTATAAGAAACTGCGGTTTTTAATGGTGGGAAAACTTATGGCTGAAGAAGAAATTTTGTTTGTATGTGGCACAATATCCGCGCAGGATAAAGTACGTCAAAATACACGACAAGAAATCGGCAATCGGCGGCGCAAAAAACACGCCGTAAAGCCCAAAGAACATGGGCAAAATAAGCACCAGCGGAATAATCAGCAGCACCTGGCGCGACAAGCTGAGCGTGGCCGCCCGAAAAGGTTTGTTGATGGCCTGGAAGAAGCTGCTGCCCAAAATCTGCAGGGCGTCAAAGGCGGTAAAAATGTTTAAAATGCGCACCGCTTTGGAAGCCATGGCAATCAGCTCTTGGTCGGTGCCGTTAAAAATGCGCACAATGTAGGGGGCAAAAATAAGTGCAATCATAGAGCCCGTAAACCCCACCGTAATGCCCCA
>CALUQA010000098.1 GCA_944322775.1 uncultured Elusimicrobiales bacterium | reverse complement strand
CTCAGCTACGGCCTGGGCAAAAACGGGCTGTATTTAATCCCCATCGGAATTGTGTACGGTGTGGTGTATTACTTCTTGTTTAAATGGGCTATCCTTAAATTTAATCTCAGCACCCCCGGCCGCGAACCCGAAGAAACCGACCAGGAAGCGGCCCCCGTGCAAGCGGCTGCCGCCCCCGCAGCTCAAGCTGCCACGGCCGCCGACGCAACGGCCGCGAACGATTTTCCGCCGGCAGACGACCAAAGCCGCGGCGCCAACTATTTGCGCAAGCTGGGCGGCAAAGCCAATATTAAAACCATTGACGCTTGTGCCACGCGCCTGCGCTTGGAAGTGGTAAACCCCGACATTATTGACCCGGCTGCCCTCAAAACCTTGGGCGCGCGCGGCGTGGTAAAAGCCGCCGGCGGCGCGGTGCAGGTTATCATCGGGCCGGAAGCGGATTTAATTTCCGACGAAATCAAAAAATATTTGAAATAATATGAAACTAATCATCAGCAAACATAATTTGGGCCTTTGGGCCGCTTCTTACATTTGTGCGCGCTGGAACAAACGCACAAAAGAGCCGTTTGTGCTGGGTCTGCCCACGGGCGGCACGGTGGAAGACATGTACGCCGCGCTGTGCGGTTTGGTTAAAAACGGCAAAATGAGTTTTAAAGACATCGTCACGTTTAATATGGACGAATATGTGGGCCTGCCGCCGGAGCATGACCAAAGTTATCACTATTACATGAAGCATAACCTTTTTGACCATGTGGACGCGCAACCCCAAAACGTGCATATTTTAAACGGTATGGCCAGTGACTTAAACGCCGAATGCCAAGCCTATGAAGCAGCCATTAAACAGGCCGGCGGCATAGATTTGTTTTTGGGCGGCGTGGGCCGCAACGGCCACCTGGCGTTTAACGAGCCAGGCTCTGCCTTCACCTCCCGCACGCGGGTGATGGAGCTGACGCCCAGCACGCGCAAGGCCAACTCCCGCTTTTTTGGCGGGGACGAAAACAAAGTGCCCGCCAAAGCCTTGACCGTGGGCATAGGCACCGTGCTGGACGCGCAGGAACTGCTCTTTTTGGCTTCAGGCACAAGCAAGGCTGACGCCGTGGCCTACTTGGCCCATGGCGAAATAAGCGAAAACTGGCCCATTACCGCCCTGCGCACGCACCCCCGCGCCACCCTGCTGGTGGACCCGGAGGCTGCCTCTGCCCTGGCCGGTACAGTCAAGGAACAATATCAGCAGGCCCTGGCCAGCCAGCCGGATAAGGACGTTATTTTAACCTTATAGGACAAAGTTATGAAACACGCGCTTATTGTGCATGCCAATGTCATCACGCAGGAAAAGGTGCTGCTCAACCACTGCATAGAAATAAAGGACGGAAAAATCAGCGTCGTTTTCCCGTGTGAATGCCTGCAAACGTTGGGCAAAGACGTGGAAATTTGGGACGCACGCGGCGCCTATGCCGCCCCGGGGCTGATAGACCTTCATATTCACGGCTTTGCCGGCTTTGGGCCCGAACTGGCCAGCCAAGAAGCCCTGCTGAATATGTCTTTGGAGCTGGCCAAACACGGGGTAAGCGCGTTTTGCCCCACCCTTTATTGCGGCAAACCCGCCGACATGCTGCACATTGTGCAAAGCACCGTGGGTGCCTTTGGCCAAGAAAAAGGGGCGCGCCTGCTGGGCTATCATTTGGAAGGGCCTTTTATCTCCCCCAAAAAACCGGGGGTGATGAAGCCGCAGGATATTTCCCCCATTGACATGCCCGTGCTTGAAAAACTTTGGCAGGCTGCCCAAGGGCATATTGCCGTTATGACGGCCGCTCCCGAATTGCCCGGCATAGAAAAGCTGGCCGCCTTCTGCCAAGAAAAAAATATCCTGTTGCAGGCGGGGCACACCAATGCCACCTATGAAGAGTTCCTGCACGGTGCCCAGCTGGGCATTAAACACACCACCCATTTGTTTAACGCCATGAGCCCCTTTAACCACCGCGCGCCCGGGGCTGCCGGGGCCGTGCTGATGCACCCGGAAGTATCGGCCGAAATTATTGCAGACGGCGTACACGTGCACCCCGATGTGGTCAACTTTTTGGGCCGCGTTAAACCTGTGCAAAACATTGTGCTGGTTACCGATGCGCTGCTGCCCACCCAGCAAGCCCAAGGGCCCTTTTTGGCCAACGGGGAAGAAGTGGTGTTTGAAGGCGGCGTGTGGAAACGCGCCGCTGACCGCGTGATTGCCGGCTCTGCCCTTACCATGCTTAAAGGCGTGCAAAACCTGGTGCAATTTGGCTTTCCGCTTTCGCGCGCCGTGGCCTGCGCCAGCACCAACCCGGCCCGTCTTTTGGGCCTTGCCAACAAAGGCGCCATTGCCCCAGGCATGGACGCGGACATCACGGTATTTACGCCGCAGTTTACGCCCGTGCGCACTTTTTTGGCCGGGCAGAATATTTGAGAAGGAGCCTTCTATTTTGATAAAATATAGATAAATAGATTGAACCCAGTACAAGCCGCCGCGGTATGGGCGGCTTTATTTTGCCAGTCCTATGAAGAAAGACAAAACCGCCGTTAAAACCGGCAACCCGTTTAAGGCACGCACCATTTCCAGCCTGCTGATTAAATTTTCGGCACCGGCGGTGGCGGGCATGTTTGTCAGCGCACTTTACAACATTATTTCCCGCATTTACGTGGGGCACGAATTCGGCGCCCCGGGCATTGCCAGCATTACGCTGCTGTTTCCCATGGGTTTTTTCTTCATGGCGTTCAGCGTGCTTATCGGCGTGGGTGCCAACGCCTTGTTTTCTATCCGCTTGGGCGAAAAAAATGACGAAGAAGCCCAATACATTTTAGGCAACGCTTTTGTTTCTTTGTTTTTGCTAAGCGGCACCTTAATGGTGCTGGGATATATTTTTATGGACGAGGTGCTGGCCTTTTTGGGGGCCGACCCCGTAACCTTGCCCTATGCCAAGGCCTATATGCAGGTGGTGTTGCCGGGGTATTGTCTGTTTAACGTAGGGGCGGGTATGAACAACTTTATCCGCTCGTCCGGCCACCCCAAAACCGCCATGGCCACCCAGTTTATCGGGGCGTTTTTAAACCTGACGGTGGCACCGCTGACCATTTTTGTGCTGGGTTGGGGTATGCGCGGGGCCGCTTCGGCCACGGTGTGCGGGCAGGTGGTGTCTTTCTCTTGGATTTTGCTTTTCTTTTTGGGGCCGCGCAGCAAATACAAACTGCACTTTAAATACATGCGCCTGCGCTGGAGCATTCTTTCGGCAAGTGCACTAATTGGGGTTTCCCAATCGGTGTTTCAGCTGGCTTCCAGCGCGCTGAACCTGCTTTTAAACCATGCCCTGCTTAAATACGGCGGCAACCTGGCCGTGTCTGCCATGGGCATTGCCATCAGCTCAAACGCCATTTTCTTAATGCCGCTTTTGGGCTTAAGCCAAGGCGCCCAGCCGCTGATTGGGTATAACTATGGGGCACGGAAATATTCCACCTCTTTTCAAACGCTTAAAATGGCCATACGCTGGGGCATTACGGTGGGGTTTACGGGCTCTATGATTGCACTTATTTTTGCCCCCTACATTGTGCGCATTTTTAACGGCACCGACCAAGAGCTGATTGCCATGGCTTCCAAAGCGGTGCGCATTTTAA
>CALUQA010000097.1 GCA_944322775.1 uncultured Elusimicrobiales bacterium | reverse complement strand
TTTATCGTCGGAGGATTAAACTTTGTTAAACTCCGTTTAGAACCATTTTAAATGGTGCGCCCCAGAATCTCATTGTAAAAAACAACGTACAAGTTCACTAATTTACCCATTTAAAAAGCACTTCTTGCGAAGTGCTTTTCAAATGGTGCGCCCAACAGGAATCGAACTTGTATCTTCAGCTCCGCAGGCTGACACTCTATCCATTGAGCTATGGGCGCTTAAAAGGATATTTTTTACAACCTGTTTTTTACTACACATTTATTTTAACATTTTTGAAAAATATTTACAAAAAAATTCTTTTTTATCGTCGTAAATATTCTTTTTTAAGCTATAAATACAATATTTTAAAACCCATGCTCAACGTCCAATCGCGCGTTTTCCAGTTGCCGCCCAAATGGGCCCCCGGTTTTATATACATAGCCGTGCCCGGGTTGACCATAACACCTATCTCGCTTTCCCACACAAGTTCAGCCTGGCCGGAACGATCATAGTTCATATAATATTGCGGATCAAACGTTACCCACCATTGTGCATCTGCCATATACGAAATAAGTGCGCGAAAACGGGCGTAATTAACGGAGTTTCTCCCCCCGTCCCCGGCAATAGAAGCATATTGCTTATATCCAAAAGAAAGGAAGAAATTTTCGTTTACCGGTACCAAGGCAAAGACGGAAGGCATAATTACCCACTTGCCCGTCCCCAAGGCTTCGTCCGTGGCGGTAGGAAGGGTAGTTTCCAATTTTACCCCCCAGTCTATGTAATGCACGGAATGGACCGCTTCTGCCGCCAGTAAAATATCCCCAAGACCATTGACAGAGTCCCCCGGCACTTCGTAGCGGGAAAGAGGAACCTCTATGCCGATATTGTAATCAGGCGTAAAGGCATAATACATTTTAGTGGTCAAAGAGCTGGAAGAAATCCCCCCTTTATCGTCAATAATACTGGTGGAAGGCGACAATTCCAAAGACGTTACATTGCGTGAAGGCGCCACCCCGGGAATGCAAAACTTCTGAATTTGGGCCGATGCCGACACCGTACAAAATATACAAACCCACAATGCGACTGCTGCATGTTTAAACATAACAAACCCCGCTCAATAAATTTAACCGCTGTTTCCAGTATAGCAACTATTTAACGTGTATGCCAGAGGGAAAACGTATTAATTTCCGCACGGCAAAGCCTATATGAATATGATAAAATATGTATAAAAGACGGCTATTTAGCCGTTCTATTGCGCCCGTAGTTCAATGGATAGAGCGTCAGCCTCCGAAGCTGGAGATGTGGGTTCGACTCCCGCCGGGCGCATTTCAGATTGTTCATTTAGTAAGGACAGGCGTTTGTTTTTCTTCTTATTCAGCTTTCCGTTGCGTTCACTACATAAATGAAACCCTCTGTACATTTCCCCGTAAAGGGGTTTTTTTAGGTCAAAATAAACTATGGATCCGCTTACATCTCTGCCCGTTCCCTCGGCCAAGCCAAATGCGTGGGCGCTGCTGCCTTTGTGGGTGTTTTTAATTGCCTATTTGGTGGTATCTCTGTTGGCTGGCGATTTTTACAAAATGCCCATTACGGTTGCCTTTGTAATTGCTTCCGTGGTGGCGGTGGTTGCCTCTAAAGGTGGCAACATATCCCAAAAAATAGAATATTTCTGCAAGGGTGCCGCCGACGGCAATATTATGCTTATGGTGCTGATTTTTATTTTAGCCGGCGCTTTTGCCCAAACCACGCAAACCATGGGTGCGGTGGACAGCACCGTCAATTTGACCCTCTGGCTGCTGCCGCAAAGTTTGCTCGTCCCGGGGCTGTTTTTGGCCGCCTGCTTTGTTTCCGTTTCCGTGGGCACCTCTGTAGGCACCATTGTCGCTTTTGCGCCTGTAGCGGCCGGTATTGCCCAAAAAACGGGCGTTACTCCGGCGCTGATTACCGCTGCCGTGGTCAGCGGAGCTATGTTTGGCGATAATCTTTCTTTTATATCCGACACGACTATTGTGGCCACCCGCACCCAAGGCTGCCGCATGAAAGACAAATTCCGCACTAACCTGCGCATTGTGCTGCCGTTTGCGGCACTGACGGTGCTGGCCTACTTTTTAATGGGCAAAAACGCCGCAGAGCCTTATCAGGCAGGCACGGTGAACTGGCTGCATGTATTGCCTTATTTGGCCGTTTTGGCCGCTGCTTTGGCGGGTGTACACGTGATGACGGTACTGTTAGGCGGCACGGTGCTGGCGGGGCTTATCGGGCTTGCAACCGATGCTTTTGACGCCTGGGGCTGGACGGGCGCTATGGGTAAAGGCATTAATGGCATGGGTGAGCTGATTGTAGTTACCATTTTGGCTGGCGGCATGCTGGAAATGATACGCCTCAACGGCGGCTTTGCCTGGATTATTCAAAAAATGACCTCCAAGGCAAACTCCGTACGCAAAGCGGAGCTTTCCATTGCCGGGTTGGTGGGTTTTGCCAATTTGTGTACGGCCAACAACACTATTGCCTTGATTATGGCCGGCCCTATCGCCAAAGAAATTGCCACCCGTTTTAAAATCCCGGCCAACCGCTCGGCCAGCATTTTGGATATTTTCTCTTGTTTTGTGCAAGGGGCTATCCCTTATGGGGCGCAGCTGTTGATGGCGGCCGGCCTTTCGGGCCTGTCCCCGGTGGCCATTATGCAATATTTGTATTATCCGTATCTGTTGGGCATTGGGGCGCTGGTGGCCATTTGGCTGGGTTACCCACGCAAAGGCCCGCGAACAAGCGAAAAGAAAGCCACTGCTTAATTTAAAAAACCCCGCTATTAAGCGGGGTTTTTATCGGAAGGGTTAGCACCAAAAAGTTCTTTTCTCAGCCGAACGATGCATTGTTCCAAGTAATAGTGCGCTTCTTTGCTTAAATCAGTATTTTTGCCGGAAGCAATATCGGCAGACAGGGTCTGTTCATGCAGCTGAGCGAACGCTTCGGTTTGAGCAGGGGGTCGCAGCCGGAAGCATACAAATCCCCCAACAAAAGCCAAACGGCGGGGTCTTTGCCTTGGGCGGCAAAAATGAGGACCCATTTAAAAATCATGGAATAGCATTTTTCACCCTTCTCTTCCTAAAACAACTTAGCAAAGCGATACATAAAAAAGCCGCCGTATTTTTTAATGCGGCGGCTTTTTGATTTTTAGTTACTAGGGATGACAGCATATTGGTGGCATGTACATACAACATAGCACTTATCATGCTGTATAGGATGTTCCCCAATTACCAATTGCTGCTGCCCTTCGTAAGAACAAGAACCGGTCATAGGATTAGACGTCTGGCACATGGAAGTATTTTCACACTGCCAAGTAAGCCGTTTATCTCCAGGATTTACGGGGTCTGTCGGATTACGATCGAATTCAACTTCGCACTGGCAAGTTGTGGAGTTCCATTTTTGTCCATCCGGGCAGAATCCGACAAGACAGGTTTGACAAGAGCAGGTAATCGGGTTCCATTTCATTCCTCCGGGACACGTTTGTTCTTGGCAAGTGCTCCCCCCTCCGCTGGAGTCCTCTTCATCACCACAGCATGTCACCAAGTATTGCACATACTTTATTCCACTTGGACGGATATCATAACACTTCTTAGCAGAGCCACTGCACTTAAATGTGGCCGTGGGTGCGCTGTCGCAGGTATCCGTATATTTTCCTTTGAGAAGGTCAGTAACATAGAAAGAAGCTATTTGAGTTGCCCCCTCTGTGCACTTTTCTTCGCATTGTCCTGTTGCACTGTTCCATTCTTCATCGCTGCTGCAGCATTTGGCTTGATTGGGATTGCAGGAACAATCGTCCGGGTTTAATTCACAAAATGTTTTAGCTACGCACTGGCTGCCGTCCCATTTTTGTTCTGCGCTGCAACATTTTTCTTGCTTGGGATTACAGGTACAATCGTCAGGATTTAAATCGCAAAAAGTTTTAGCCACACACTGGCTGCCGTCCCATTTTTGATCCTCCGTGCAACACTGTTCCTGATTGGGATTACATTCACAGGAATTCGGGTTAATCTCACACGGAGTTGGAGGTTCCTCTTCGATTACTTCTCCAGCACATTCATCGAGCGTTACCGAAAGAGAACTGCATTTGGGATAGTTTTTATTTAAACTGTCGCAATAATCACCATCACAGCAAATACGGCCATCTCTATAAGAAAGCATTTTCAACGAATAACCTTTGTTGGATGTTGCCGTTATGCCTTGCCCAGTCAAACCATATATAGTTTCCGTCCGTTTTTCCGGCCAGCATTTGCAATTGGCTTTTATCCGTTTGGTAGTTTTTGCCAAAAGAACAACGATATTCCTGTTCCGTGCGTACAGCGGCAAACATTTCTTCTGCTTCCGTTGTTTTACGGCTTTCCAAAACACGTGAAAACTTTGGCACGGCTACTGCAGCCAATGTTCCCAGTACGATGACGACTACCAACAGTTCCGTCAACGTAAAAGCTTTTTTTCTTGAACTATTCATCGTTTCTCCCATTATAATTTACAATTTCAACGTTGATTACACACATAATATTTTATCTTGTTCTGATAATGTACAAAAATGCCCGTAATATAGTCAAACCCATTTGTGTATCAGGCTCCGAGGAATAATCTGGTGTCTGTTGATATAAAAAACATGCAAAGCAATTGTAGCGGCAGACAAATTGTGTCCCCGTGCTAATTATGCGCTCTTATATCTTTGGGGTATAGGGGCGCTTGGCTGGGTTAGCTGCGCAAAGGCCCTAGAGCAAGCGAAAAAAACACTGTCTCATTTAACTCCCGCCTATTAAGCGGGGTTTTTATCGGAGGGGTTAGCACCAAAAAGTTCTTTTCTAAGCCGAATGATACATTGCTCCAGGTAATCATGTGCTTCTTTGCTTAAATCGGTATTTTTTCCGGAAGCGATATCAGCAGACAAGGCCTGTTCATAGCAACTGAGGGATCGCTTCGGGTCGCGCAGGGTACCGCAGCCGGAAGCATACAAATCCCCCAACAAAAGCCAAACGGCGGGGTCTTTGCCTTGGGCGGCCAAAATGCTAACCCATTTAAAAATCATGGGATAGTATTTTTCGTCCTTCTCTTCGTAAAACAACTCAGCAAAGCGATACATGGCTTCTTTATCGCCATCTTTGGCACGCTTTTCCAGCTCTTTATACATTTGTTTTTTAACGGCGGGAGAAGGCGGCCGGCGCAGCCACAACCCATAGGCTACGCAACCTACAATCACACAAGAAAGAAACACAAGCATAAAACCGTTCATAACTTAAGTATAGTTTATTTATGCAAGAAAAGAAATATTAAAAAAAACGTTCTTGCCTTTTACAAGACAAGAACGTTTTTTGCTAAAAGAATTATTACAGTTGCGGATTGGCCAACAAACAGCCTGCTACCACTTTGGCTTGGCGCAAATAATCAAACCCTTCCGGCTCCGCCGTCTGCATGCGGGCAGACAAAACGGCACACACGCCTTGCCCCTCTAAAGCATAAGGCATAGGATAAGAAGACAAGTCTCTATCAGATACATTTTTATTGTTTCTTTTCAGCCCCGCAATCAACTTAAAATATTCCAAGCCGGCCGCATTCACGGCTTGGGCAGCGGCATACATAAAGGTTCTATTAGACACGCTTTTTACGTTCAATTCTTTAATAATATTTTGCGCCATTTGCATTTGATAGGGGTGATGATTGTCTAATGAAAGTTTTTCAAGCAAATTGTCCGCCCATAAGGCTTTGTCCCCTTTATAGGCCTCCACCCAAAAAGGCAACAATTCGGCCAGTTCTTCTCCAATATTGCCTTGGGCAATATAGTATTCCGGCACACTGACGACACGGTCTTTCACCTTAACACCTTGTCTAAGGAAACGGTCCTGCCCGTCCAGTGTGGCATGGAAAAAGGTATTTCTGATTTTCTGCCAATTTTGTGTTTTTACCGCTTTATCATAACAGGCTAATGTATAGCAGGGGGCATGCTGCGCTTTTTGCAAAGCACCCTCCACCGCGCGAGCTTTTTCCAAACTTCCGCCATACACTGCCCCAGCCAATACAACCGACAACAAAAAAACAAACGATTTCTTCATAAATACACTCCTTTTTTTATTATTTTAAAAAAGAGGCCGCCTACTCAAGTTTTTTTTAGGCCCAAGCACTTTTTGGGTCTTTTGGTCTTTGTTTTCTTTTTGCCACGCCATTCATTAGACAAATAAAAACCCGCCCTTTGCGGGGCGGGTTTATTTCTGGAAAGCCAAACTTATTTGACGTTCTTGGAAATATATTTGCTCATGTCAAACATGCTGATTTGTTTTTTGCCTTCAAAAATGGCGGCCAATTTTTCATCAGAGTTGATCATGCGTTTGTTGGTGCTGTCCTGCAAACCGTTTTTCTTGATGTATTCCCACATCTTTTTGACGATTTCGGTTCTCGGAAGCGGGTTGGCGCCCACCACGGCGGCCAAAGCGGCGCTGGGGGTTAACGGGGCCATAAATTTAGCATTAGCTTTTGCCATAAAAAATTCTCCTCTGTTTTAGGGTTTCAGATACCACCTAAGGGGTATTTCCTTTATTTTAGTAAATTAGTCTAGAAATTGTAAGGGGGATAGGCTCCCCCTTACAATCACATAATACAAGGCTTATTTGCCGCAGCAGCAGCTTTCTTTCACTTTCGGAGCGGCGGAAAGCACTTCCTGAGATACGCCGTCGGCATATTTCTTGAAGTTTTCCACAAAGGCCTTGGCCAATTCTTCGTATTTCTTCATGTAGGCTTCTTTATCTTTCCACAAGTTCATCGGGTTCAAGATTTCAGAAGGCACGCCTTCACATTCGGTCGGGATTTGGAAACCAAACACCGGGTCCGTAATGAAGTGCACTTTGGCCAATTTGCCGTCCAAGGCCGCATTGAGCAGCGTGCGGGTGTATTTAATGCTGATGCGGTTGCCCACGCCGTACGGGCCGCCGATCCAGCCGGTGTTGACCAACCAGCAGTCCACGTTGTGTTCTTTAATTTTCTTTTTGAGCAGCTGGGCATACACGTCCGGGTGCAAAGGCATGAACGGGCCGCCAAAGCAGGTGCTGAACGTGCTCTGGGGTTCTTTTACGCCTTTTTCCGTGCCGGCCACTTTGGCGGTATAACCGCTGATGAAGTGGTACAAGGCCTGGTCCGGGCTGAGTTTAGAGATCGGGGGCATCACACCGAAAGCATCGCAGGTAAGGAAGATGATGTTTTTCGGGTGATCGGCGCGTTCGCTTTCCACAGCGTTGCTGATGAAGTTAAGCGGATAGCAGGCGCGGGTGTTTTCGGTCAAAGAACCGTCGTCCAGGTCCAGTTTGCCGGTTTCGGGGTCAAAGACCACGTTTTCCAACACGGTGCCAAAGCGGTGCGTGGTGGAATAGATTTGCGGTTCGGCTTCGGCGCTGAGTTTGATTACTTTGGCATAGCAGCCGCCTTCAAAGTTGAAAACGCCGCTTTCGTCCCAGCCGTGTTCATCGTCACCGATGAGGCCGCGGGACACGTCGGCAGACAGGGTGGTTTTGCCCGTGCCGGACAAACCGAAGAAAATGGCGCTGTCGCCTTTGGGGCCCACGTTGGCAGAGCAGTGCATCGTCATAATGCCTTTCTGCGGCAACAGATAGTTCATAACCGTGAACAGGGCTTTCTTGTTTTCGCCGCCGTATTCGGAACCGATGACCAAAACCATCTTCTTTTCAAAGTTGATCAAGATAGCAGTTTCGGAGTTGGTGCCGTCGGTTTTCGGGTCGGCTTTCATGCGCGGCAAGCAGATAAGCGTAAATTCAGGCACAAAACCTTTGAGTTCTTCTTTTTTGGGTTCAATGAACATGTTTTTGACTATTTGGTTCGTCCAGGCGCATTCCGTGATGGCGCGCACTTTAAGGCGGGAAGCTTCGCTGGAGCCCACATAAGCGTCACGCACGAAGAGTTCTTTGTCTTCCACGTATTTTTGGGCTTTGGCGAACAAAATGTCCCAGTATTTCGGCTCAATACCCACATTGCCTTTGCTGAACCAAAGTTTGCCTTCCACGTCTTTGGTTTTCACAAAGAAGCGGTCATTGGGGCTGCGGCCGGTGTGTTTGCCGGTGCTCACGCACAGCGGGCCGCCGTAAACGATGTCGCCTTCTTCGCGTTTGACGGCTTCTTCATACAAGGCCGGGGTGGAATAGTTCCAGTGCACAGTCTTGGTGGTTTTTAGGCCGGCATTTTCCAGCCCATAGTCCGGTTTAAAAAAATCCGGGTTTGCATGTTTTGTGTTCATAATTTACCTATCCTTCCTTTATAGGGAGATTTTCAAGGGTCCGTTTAATCCTTCTTACCCCTTCGACAATGCTGTCTTGGGAGGCGCAAAAACTAATGCGCAAATGACCGTCCATCCCGAAGGCTTTGCCGGGCACCACAGCTACCAAAGCCGTCTCCAGCAGGTACTGAGCCAGCACCTGCGAATCC
>CALUQA010000096.1 GCA_944322775.1 uncultured Elusimicrobiales bacterium | reverse complement strand
AGATGACGCCGCGCAAATGGCCCAAAAATATGCCGAGCAAATGCAGGCTTATGTGCAGGCGGCGCGGCAAATTTACCCGCAGGAAACGGTGCGCGCGGGCCTTGTGCTGGTGCGCGCGGCCAAACTGCAAGAGGTAGCCTAAAGCAGAGACGGCAGCTAAATTAGTAAAATTTATAAAACCCTTTAGGAGGAGTATATGTTTGATAAATTAGGACAACTTAAAGATTTGTGGCAGCTTAAAAACCAAATTCAGGAAATTAAAAAACGCTTGGACAATATGGTCATTAAGGTGGACAGCCCGCACCATGTGTTTGAAGTGACGGTGTCCGGCTCGCAGGAAGTAAAAGAAGTGGTCGTTTCCGAATTGGTCAAAGATTTTACCCGCGAACAACTGGCCGAAGAACTAAAGGCCGTTATCAATAAAGCCGTGCGCGACAGCCAGGGCATGGCGGCCCAAGCCATGGGCGGCATGGCGGACAATTTGCCCAAGGCCTAATATGGCAGACCGCCGCGTTTACGCCGTGATGGGCGTATCTTTAACCGACCCTGCCAAATACGGCACGCGCATTTTTAAAGACTTGCGCGCGGCGGACTATCACGTTTTTGCCGTCAACCCCAAAGGGGGCGAACTGTTGGGCGCCCCCGTTTATAAAAAACTTTCGGATATCCCTGCCGAAATTTACGGCGTCATTATGGTGCTGCCCCCCGCAGCGCTGGAGGCGGCCGTGCAGCAATGCATAGACTGCGGCGTAAAAGAAATTTGGTTTCAGCCCGGCGCGCGTGACGCACAGGCCCAACACAAAGCCCAAGCGGCCGGCATAGAAGTAATAGAAAACTGCTTTATGGCCGCCAACGGGGTGTGGTAATGGGTTTTGCGCCGCTTGTTGTGCAGGGTTTTCAGGCCAGCCGTATGGGGCTGGGCACCTGGGCCTTGGGCGGCGGAAGCGACTGGGGGCCAACAGATGAGGCCGAAGCGTTAAACACCGTTTCGGCGGCATTGGACGAGGGGATTAATCTAATAGACGTGTCCCCTGTTTACGGGCGCGGCCTAGCCGAAGAACGGTTGGGCAAAGCCTTAAAAGGCCGCCGCGGCAAGGTGCTGTTGGCAGACAAGTGCGGCATTATTTTTAAAGACGGCCGCCCGGACCACAACCTAAGCACCCCCAGCATTATGGCCGAGTGCGAAGCTTCCCTTAAACGTTTGCAGACAGATTACATAGACCTTTACCAAATCCACTGGCCGGACGCGCATGTGCCGCTGGAAGAAGCGTTACAAGCGTTAACCCGTTTAAAAGAGCAAGGCAAAGTGCGCGCCGTGGGCGTGTGCAATTTGTCGGCCGAACAACTGCAAAAGGCGTGCACAACGGCAGACATAGCCTGCATGCAGGGGCCGCTGTCTTTGTTAAATAACAAGCCGCAAGCCTTGCCCGTGTGCGCGGAAAAACAAATCCCTTTTTATGCCTACGGTGCGCTGGGCGGGGGGATTTTAAGCGGCAAATATAAAGCCGCACCCAATTTCCGCCGTTGCGACGCGCGGCGTTATTTTTATAAATATTATTACGGCCCCGCTTTTGAGCAGGCACAAATAACGGCGCGGCGCGTGCAGAAAGTGGCCGAAAACAAACAGGTGCCCCCTTCGGCCGTAGCCCTGGCGTGGGTGTTGCAGCAGCCGGGCGTAAGCGGGGTGTTGGCCGGTGCGCGCAGTGTGCGTCAAGTTAAGGCCAATGCCGCGGCACTAACCCTCACGCTTACGGCGCAGGAAAAGGAGTATTTGCAATATGGCAAGCATTGAAGAAATTTCGGCTTATTTGGACGCTTTGCTGCCCGCTTTGGGCGTGAATAAAAAGCGCGAACTGTTGCGCCTGATGTATGAAATAAACAAGCGCGACAAAACGGCCCCGGCCGCCATTTTGCCGGCGGAAAAGAATTTGAATTTTGAACGGGCCAAAAAGATTTTGCTTCAAAAAAGATATCCGCTTAGCTTTGCCAGTGCGCCCAAAAGCGCGTTCTATCTGCCCAAGCTGGAGATGAACCCTGCCCAACGGGCCGATTTAACGCCGCGGCCGTTTTATCCCAAGCATATCTATATTGAAACTTCCGCGCAGGACAGCCCCCTGGCCGCGCGGGCCAGACAAATGTTTCCGCAGGCGGAATTTAAAGAATGGGACGGCAAAGAAATGGTGGGCAGCGGCAATTTTTCCCGCCGCACCGAAACGCTGGTTATCCACCGCGAAAAATACGATTTTTTAAAGCCTTGCCCCTGTTCTGCCGGCAATGCCGGCTGCGGTTACAATTTGATTAACCTGGGCTTTGGCTGCCGCTTTGAGTGCGAATATTGCTTTTTGCAGCAATATCAAAACCTGCACGCCATTTTGCTGCCGGCTAATGTGCAGGATTTTTTGGACAGAATAGATTCGGCCAAATTTAACAAGGGGCCTTTTGACCGCCCGCGCATTGGCAGCGGGGAGTTTACGGACTCTTTGGTGTTTGACGATTTGACGCAGTACAGCGCGCAGCTTGTGCCGTTTTTCCGCGCGCGGCCGCAGCTGCAGTTTGAGTTTAAAACCAAAAGCGTTTGTATAGACGGGCTGCTGCGGCAGAACGGGGCGGAAAACGTGGTAGTCAGCTGGTCTGTAAATGCCGCCCGGTTTATAGAAAGCACCGAACATTTTACTCCGTCGCTTTCCCAACGGCTGGAAGCGGCCGCCGCCGTGGCGCGCGCGGGGTACCGCATTGGCTTTCATTTTGACCCGGTGGTGCCCTTTGCCGGCTGGAAAGAAGCTTACGCCGCGGCCGCGGCACAAATAGCCGCCAGCGTGCCCAAAGAAAAAGTAGCGTGGATCAGCGTGGGACTTTTGCGCTTTTCGCGCGAGCTGAAAAAAGCGGTGGAGAACCGCTTCCCCGACAACACCATTTTGGACGGGGAGTTTTTGCTGGAGTTTGACGGCAAAATGCGCTACCCCGAAGCCTTGCGCAAAGAGGCGTATGAATATTTTGTGCCGCTTTTAAAAGAGCTTTTCCCGCAGACCACCGTCTATGTGTGTATGGAAAAGCCGCACATTTGTTCCTGCTCTTTTGGCTGAAAAAACCCCGGTTTTTAACCGGGGTTTTTGCTTGTGTGACTAAATAAAAACCCCTGCCATCAAAGACAGGGGGAAAAATTAGTCCAGCACTTTGTTGATTTCTTTGCGGTATTGGTCGGCCAATGTGTCGGAATAGCCGCTCCAGAGGCGGACCAAATCGTGGTCTTTGTCAAACAACATAATGTGCGGGAAGCCCTGCACCATCAGGTCTTGGGCGGTTTGGCCGCCTTTGTATAAAATGGTGCTTTTTAAATTGTAATCTTTAATGATTTGTTTGACGGCGTCTTCATCTTCGTCCACATAAATGCCGATGACTTCCACGCCTTTGTCTTTAAACTCGCTGTTGGCAGTTTCCAGCGCGGCCAAAGAGCGTTTGCACCAACCGCAGTAAGAAGCCATTACGGCAACCAGCACCGGGTGGCCTTTATGGTCGGCAGACACCCACACTTCTTCCGTGCCGGCTACCGGCAGAGAAATGTTCAGTTCCGGCGCTTTGGGAACGTTTACGCAAGCCCCCAGCAAGACGGCGGCAGATAAAGCAAGAAGCAATGTTTTGATTTTCATACAAATCCCCTTTTTCTAAAGATATTTATATTTTACTTAAATAAAACCAAAAGAGATATCATTTTTTATTGGGCTTTGAAAAAGAGCTTTACGCCATGAGACAAATAAAAAACCCTTTGACTTATTTGTCAAAGGGTCTAATTTTTTAAAATCTTACCGGGGAAGGGACTTGAACCCTTAAGCCCGAAAGGGCAATGGTTTTTGAGACCATCCTGTATACCAATTCCAGCACCCCGGCGTAAAACTATACAGCTATTTTAGCAAATTTTATTTGCTTTGGCTATCTTTTTCTTTCGTTTTTTTGTGTGCCTTATCGGCGAGTTGCCAAACGCGCACTAAAAACGAAGCATGGACGTATATTCTTTCAGACGTTTTTCAATTTCGCCTTTTTTAATGGAGGCCAACCGTTTGACGCTGAAAGATTCTATCGTAAAAGAAGCCATCACGTTGCCAATCATCATGGCGCGCTTAATGGCGGAAAGCGTGTCCCACTTGCGCAGGCTGGCCAAATAGCCAGTGGCCCCGCCGCCGAAGGTGTCCCCGGCGCCGGTGGTGTCGTACACGTCTTCCAAAATATAGGGCGGGAACTGCACAATGCCCAGTTTGCTCACCAGCATAGAGCCGTTGGGCCCCAGCTTGATGATGACATGCTGCACGCCCATTTTCAAAATCTTCTTCCCGGCGGTAATCAGGTTGTACTCGCCGGTCAGTTGGCGCGCTTCGGCTTCGTTTAAAAAGAACAAATCCGTCTTTTTAAGCACTTTTAACAAAGCCGGTTTTTTGGAGGTAATCCAATAGTTCATCGTATCGCAGGCGACGAGTTTGGGGTTTTTGACCTGTTTAAGCA
>CALUQA010000095.1 GCA_944322775.1 uncultured Elusimicrobiales bacterium | reverse complement strand
TGGCTCTTTTTGCTCAAACTGCTCTTCGGCGGCATGGGCGTGGCCGCTTTGCTTGTTTGCATAGCGCCGTATAAAGTTAAAATTACCCCCGCAGGCATTCAGGGACCCATTTGTATTTTTCCCGTGCCCTGGCAAGAAATTAAACGCGTAGAATACCATCAAATACGCCACACGAAGATTTTGACCTTTTTTATGAAAGAGGGGTGTTTGGCGCGCGTACGTATATGCTATCTGTTCCCCGCCAAGCAAAAGTCCTTTGCCATTGTCCTTAGCCAGTATAATGGCGACAATCAGCAGAAAATTTTGGATACCGTAAAGCAACATTGCGTCCTGGAGAAAAAATAATGCACAAAATAAAAGAAAGTCTTTGGCCGTTGTTTTGGGGCACGCTGGGCGGGGTCGCTTTTGTGGGCTGTATTTTGGCTTTTGGCCATTTAGTCAATTGGATTAATGCCCAGCTCAACATGCATATTTCTCCTAGGCTTATTAAATTTGCCTTGCGTTTGCTGATTTGTGCCATTGTATTGGGCCTGATTAAAACGAGGAATTATTGGAATAACAAATTGACCCATAAACAGGCGGCCGAAGTGTTTGCGCCGGAATTGTTGGATTGTATTTACAAAGAGCCTTTGGCCAAAGCCGTGGTGGAACGGCGAAAGGGCCAAATAAACGCCCTGGTTTCTCTGCCTGATGAGGCCCGCATGCAAGCCCTCAACACCCCCGTCTGTAACGGGCTTACCCTTCTGCACATAGCCGCAGCACTGGGGCGCACAAAATTGTGCGACAGACTGCTTGCACTGGGGGCTGATTTACAGGCGCAGGACGACGCCGGAAAAACCCCGACAGACTATGCCGCGTTCTTTAACCGGCCAAAAACCTTGCAGTTTTTACAGTCGTACTATATGGAAAGCCACATTCCAACAAAGATGTAGTAAAATAACGGCAACCGTTCTGTGCAGTTCATGGCTACAGCCCGGCCGACAATACTTTTGATAGAGGTATATTAAATGAGTAAAGAAACACCCAATAAAATTGTTTTCAGTTCTTCTTTTTTATCCAAACTTTTCTTTTTGGTATTGGGACTATGTTGTTTTGGCCTGCTTGCCTCCAAAGAGTTGCTTACGGCTATCACAAGCGGCGTACAGGCAGAGTTTTTTATTCCCCCCTTTCTTTTTAAATTGCTTTTGCTTGTGTGCGGCATTACTTTTTTATTGTTGATTTTTTCCTGCATTAAGATAGACCGGCACGGCCTCAGCACGTCTTTTTTGTTGGCATTTATAGAACCGATTGCCTGGGAAAAAATAGAAAAAATAAAAATAGAGCAGGTGCTTGTAAAACGCCAGTCTGTTCTGCAAATACACATTCACCTTAAAAAAGGCTGCTACGCCCAAAGAAGATTACTGTGGTTCTTCCGACAAAGAATAAGCCAGTGGAGTTTTTCCTGGCCGCTTCAACTCAAAAGCCACGGCAAGACCATAGCCCAAGCCCTTGAACAATTTGCCCCCAAGGGAATTGTTGTTCAGGGAGACGTTCCTCAAAATCCGTAATTTAGCTCCAATTTACAAAAATTGGGCCTTGAAAGGGCAAAATCGGATTATTATAATATAATTAGGTATGTAGGAAAGGTAAAAATATGAAAGATTTTCTTTCAGTATTTTTAGCTTTTGTTTTTATATCTATATAAAAGGAACTATTATGAAAAAAATTTTTTCTTTCTGTATGTTGCTGCTGCTGGCTATGCCGGCCTCGGCCTGGGTTTTTCTGGCAGATACACAGGAAAAGGTCCCCGGCGTTTTGCTGCCTAAAATTATTAATCAGCAAGGGCAAAACATTCGTGTATGCATGGACGTGCTTGATGTCTATGACAGATCCATGTATAACAATCCGGCACAGCGCACCTTAGCCTTGACGCATTACAATGCTGTCAAGCCCTTTATTGCGCCTGCCTATAAAACATGGTTTGACACGCTGCGCAGCACCATCATCAACTCCGGCCGGCAAACAGAATTTGCCGACGTTCTGGCTTTGCTGCCCAAGCAAGACATCTCTTTTGTCTTTATTAACCCCGACGCCAGTCCCTGCATTGATGATTCCAAGCAAGACTTATATGTTCGCTTGGATCCTATCCTTCTGACTGGGGATCGGGCGTATGTCCGTGTTCACAACAATTTTTCGTCTATGACTTTATTCCAGAATGGCCACAAAATTCCGGACCTTTTAAAGCGGACTATTCTGCATGAATCGGGCCACACCTTGGGTTTGGGCGACATGTATGAGGAAAAGGAAAATGCCGGCTATAACAGCAAATTCTATAGCATGGCAAAAATACAAAAGCTTAGCACCATTCCTTCTTGCATGAATGAGAATTGCAACGGTACCATTGAAAGACGAACTGTCATTCAAACTGTCCAGCGCCTGGGTGAAGAAGGCTCTTGGCGGTCATCGGAAAAAGAGGTCATGTTGTTCCATCCCAATTCCAACGAACCGCTGACCTGTGATGACATGGACGGCTTGGTCAACGTGCTGGATTTTTACTTCCCGGACAAAATGTCTGCCCGCCGCACCCAGGGCTGGCTGAGCTTCTGCCAAGACAGAAACGTAGCCTATGCCGCTTCCGTACCTGTGGCCTTATCGGCCGCGGAAAAGGACGCCTTTGCGCAATTTGTGAGCAACGGCCGCCAGGGCCCCTCTCCGCTTGCCGGCAAAACAGAGCCTATATTGCAGATGCTTG